>NZ_JALBGX010000002.1:0-176456 GCF_023006465.1 Rhizobium sp. PRIMUS64
CCCGCGGAGGCCGTCGGCGCCGAGCGAGCGCCCATCCCGGCGGCGGGTGCGCAGCACGTCGCGGGCGATGGTCAGTTCATGGGTGGGCGCTCGGATATCGGTCGCCAAAGGAAACGTCGCTCGGCAAGCGCTGGCCCAAATAGACGGCGCGTACTGCGATATTCACGGCTTCCTGAAGCAGGCAGCTGAGTTTTCAGACGGTCTCCCGGAGTTAAGCGACGAAATAGACTGCGCTGAAAATCCAGGAAAAATCCTGTCACAAACGTCAGATTTATGTGACATTCAAAGGGTGGTTCAGGCCGCCTCAAATAGCTCGATAACATTCCCTGAGGGATCATCGCACAGGATCTGTCGCCCGCCTGGCCCCTCAACAATTTCGTTTCTGAAAACTACGTTTCGTTTGCGCAGATCAGCGACGAGCTGCGACAGATCCGGAACCTCCAAGACGAAGCGGTTCCACCCGCCGGGTTCCGGCTTGCGTCCATCTGGCATAGATTTTGCGGCCGATGCCATCGGCCCGGCGAGCCACAATGTGAGATCGCCGCGTGACAATATCGCCATTGCCGGGCCAAACTGCTGCTGAAGGGTGAAACCAAATTGCTCTGTATAGAAGGCGACGGACATATCGACATCGTTGACCAAATACCGGGCTGTAGCCATCGTCATATCCTCCATTTCCAGGCTTCGGTAGCGAATGAATCGCACACTTTTGCGGCGTGCGAAAGACAGGATTTCCGCGACGGATATGATCAAAGAAGTTCATCTTATCCCTCGCGCCCCAAGGCGCATACTATCCGCGAAGACCCGGTGCCAGGCGAGTATACGTACGTCACGGCGAAGACCGGTTGGTCAGAAAGGATCATCTAGTACCGGTTGTTCAACGTCCTCGCGACGGGTGACTTCCACCAGCCACAGCCCTCCGACTGGAATGCCGTCGGTGGTACGGATGGCCTGCCTGCAATATAATTCAGATCGATAACAGGTAACCGCCTTGAGTGGACTCGAACCACCGAGGCACGTTAGATTCTGAAATTTCTTGGCACTTCGATCGGTGATTTCCTTCGTCGGCGAACACTGTAGCGTCGGCATTGTTACCAGGCCAGCTTCAGTTCTGCCCTGAGATAATTGCTGTCGCGGCCGCCCACAGCTTCGAGCGCCGAGCCGACCTGGTAATGAACAGCCTCCAGCGACCCCGTGAGATTCGGATTGAAGCGGTAGTCCGCCTTGACCTGCGCATAAGCTCCGGTCCATGCCGGCCCGTTACCCGCCGTGCCAGCGACGGGAACGCTTGGCAGGGTGTAGACGGCGTCCTGTGTTGTCTGTCGCCAGAGCAGTCCGGCCCCGGCCATCAGGGTCAGGTCTTCTGTCGGCTGAACGGTAATCGACGGCTTGAGGTGAATGAGGTTAGCATATCCGGTATGGCCGCCAAGCGAGAAATAGAAGCCGTTCGGAAACAGCGGGTTGAAGGTGCCAAGCGTGCCATCACCTGCGTCCCGGTCGCCGGACGCCACGTCGAACTGCAGACCGATCCGCGGCGACCAGGGGACATCCTCGAAGGTGTAACCAGTCCTCGCACCGACGGCCCAGGCCAGAATGTCGGCTGAGCCGACCCGGCCAACCTGTCCCATCGCTTCCGCATCCCAGTCGAAACCGGCATATTTGCCGGCCGACCGGATATCGAGCACATGCCTGTCCTCCTCACCCGACGCGGTGAGAAAAGTGGCGTCCTTGCGCTGATAAAGCGCATAATAGGCGGAGGCCTCGATCGTCGGCGAGAGTTGCCGCTCGACGCGGACGCCGCTGAACAGTGCATCGCCGCTTGATCGATCATCGAAGGGGTTGTCATCCCGATAGTGAACCGGCTGGCTGACAAGACCATAGAAGCGCCATGCTTCCGTCTCCCACCCGGCCCAGACGGCATCGAACGCCTGGCGGACATTGGGTCCATCGCGCACCGATACGAACCGCTCCAGGTCAAACGCGAAGTCTTGACGGCCGACCCTTGCCCTGAAGGTTCCTAGGTCAGTCTCCTGCGTATAGCCGATGAACGCGAGCCGAAGGTCAAATCGGTTTGCGTCGTTAGGGCTGACCGTCGTCTTGTCGAACGCACGCACATCCTCGAATTGTGTAAACAGTTGCCAGTTTTCGGCCAGGTGAACGTCGATCTGGAACTGCGCACGCTGTAACCAATAAGAATCTCTAGGATTCGATGGCACGGTTCCGAAAGCCGGCGCATCACTGACTTCGAAGATCTCGCGCAGATTGAGCCCTAACGAGATGTAGCTGTCGGGATTGGAGGGAAACAACGGAATGTATTTGAGACTATCCAGCGGCTCATTCCGCAGTTTCGGATCCGCGAGAAGCGACCAGTCTTCCTGCGAACGGTCGGCTTTTATCGAGGGCCTCTTCTGCTCCAAGGAAAAATCATCCGCCGCCAGGGCTGACCAGTAGCCCCCTTGAGCAAATGCAAGGGCGAAAAGCGGAAGGAGGAGTGAACGCACCATGGATACGAACCGAAGGCTGAGCGCCATTGAAAAAAGCGAGGTGAAACAACTCCGTTGGTCAATCATCTGCTCGCCTTTCAGCGTTCGGCACGTGGCCACATCTTGCGTCAGCTTCTGGTGGGTGGACGAGGCCGCGCCATTGGCACGGCGAAGCATGGGGCGCACACGGCCACCCCAGTTGCGAATCGACCGGCTGAAGGTCGATTCCGTCACTCGGCGCGTTTATGGTGAAATCGTTTTGGGCTCGTCCGTGGGGCGTGCGCGGCTGCGCTACTGGATGACTTCGGCCAACTCAACCACGTTCCCGAAAGATCGCAACGTGATGTCCGCGCACATCTGCGAAAAGTGATGACGGGCTCTTCGCAGGCAGGGGGAAGTCAGCCACTTTTGACCCCGTTGACGCGCATTGTTTTCGACGGGGTATTGAACGATCGCTGTCAATGTAGGCGATGGTTCTTTCTCCGCGGTAGGGTACGGCCGGGCGGCGAAACCGCGGTCCAATGAGCTCCTACAAATGGAACTGTCGGTGGAGCAGGGGGAACCGTTCCGCTGGGTTCATTTTTCCCCATGATAGCCGCCGAAGTATTTTACGGGTGACCAAGCCGGAAGGATGTCGGGCAGTTTTGGCGATAGAGCGCTGTAGTCCTGCGCGCCAAACACCACCTTTCCGTCCATAATAGTCAGTACAGAGGATATAGAGCTGATTTGATCTTCCGGCACGGCGAAGTAGTCCCTGTCGAGAACGGCGAAGTCTGCCAGATTTCCGGGTGCGATTATGCCTAGTTCGGCTTCTGCATTCACGAACCAGGCGGCACCGCTGGTGAACAGTTTCAGCGCCTCGGTGCGTGATAGGCGATTGTTCTCGGCAAGTATCTCGGATCCGGACACAGCCTTGCCAGAGACCATCCAACTTACAGCCACCCAAGGGTTGAACGTGGCTGCCCGGAAGGCGTCGGTGGTCATGGCCAGCGGTATGCCGCTATCGACGAGCATGCGCAGACGCGGCGTCTCCAACGCCTTCTCGCGACCATATGTCCTGATGAACCCATCGCCGTGCAGCGCCATTTTGGCGTCCAGGGCAATTCCGCCACCCAGCTTTTTCACCCGAGCGATGTTCTCCGGACTGATGGTCTCAGCGTGCTCGAGACTCCATTTCAGGCCATCGAGCGAGATCGTTTCGTTCACCTTCTCCAGCGCGTCGAGAAAGGGGGAGATGTTCTCGTTGTAGCTGACGTGCATGCGGAACGGGATGCGGCGCTGGACCAGCTTCATCACATCCTGCTCGACGAAGCGCCGCATCTTCTCGGGCTCGATGATGACCGCCGGACGGTCGAAGTTCTCATGATCGTGCACTTCCCCGCTCAGAACCTCCCCGGCACCTCGATATTCATGGCCATGTGCCAGGGTGGGGTGGAGGTTTTGCCCTGCACTTATCGGCGCCGTTTTCGTGATCGCCTCGATTTCCAGATCCACCATGTTCACCGGTCCGCCGTCGCCGAGTTGCAAGTCCACAAAGGGCATGCGCACATTGAGACGGTTGTCTCGTGCAAGCACGTCTACCCTCGCCTGGGCCTCCGGGTAGGGCCACCTACCGCCGTTATCGATGATCGAGGTCACGCCGAACCGGTTCAGACCGTGAATGCTATAGACCATCGAACTCACTTGTTCGTCGAACGTGGGCTGCGGCACCATGCTCTCGAGGGCGAGAAACAACCAAGTATAACCGTGGATCACACCAGTGGGATTACCGCGGCTGTCCCTTTCGAATTCGGTGTCCGGCACCTTTGGGAACCGATCGGTACCCACGCCAAGCGCCTCCATCGCCTGCTTGTTCAAGAAGGCTTGGTTATAGGCATATTGCACGATCAGGGGGCGATCGGGCACGGCGCTGCGCAATTCATCCAGCGTGGGGAAGCGGTTCTCCTCAAATTGGTAGGGCGACCAGCCTCCGATCACTTTGACCCATTGACCTTTCGGCGTGCGTGCGGCCTGCTCGCTCAGCATCGTCAACGCCCGGCGCAGCGTCGGCACGCCATCCCATCGAACATTGTAGTTATAGGCCAGATCGTTGAGGACATGGATATGGGCATCAATGATGCCGGGAATGAGTGTGCGGCTGCGAGCATCAATAATCTCGGTGTTGGAGTTCTTTAGACCGAGAATGTCCGCATCAGAGCCGACGGAATAAATGCGGCCATTCTTGACCGCCAAAGCCGAAGCTTCGGGCTGAGGACGGCCGCCGGTGAAGATCTTTGCATTGATAACGATCAGATCGGCGCCGGACTGTTCCTGCGTCGTTTGTGCCTGAACTACAGAGAAAGAAAAACTTGTCACAAACGCGATGAATAGCTTTCTGATCATTTTACCCTCGTTCTACTGATTTTACTCGGAGCCGGTGCCGTGCGGATGCGCGCGACGGGCGAAGAAGTGAGTCCAAGCCGTCGCGAAAGGTCATCACTTTTTTCGCATGCCGTCGTTGAAGGCCGACTTGTCGGAAGACAAAAACCCTTGTGAAAACGTCCAGGTGGACAGTGCCATTGCAAGTTCGGCTACGGTAGGCCATCAAACTGAGACACCATGTCGCCTAAAAGGAAACACCAATGGATATTGAGGAACTGCGCACCTTCGTGGAGGTTGCTGACGCCACCGGCGTCACGCAGGCAGCGCGCCGGCTTGGCGTTTCCAAATCGCTCGTCAGCCGAAGGCTTGCGCGACTTGAGCAATTCCTGGGCGTTCAATTGCTCGCGCGAACGACGCGCGGCGCCTCCTTGACCGAAGCTGGCGCGACGTTTCGCGAGCACGCAGCAAAAATCTGCAGCGAGTTTGACGTTGCGAGGGAGGCCACTCTTCCCTCCGGAGATCTTCGCGGCCGGTTACGTGTCGCTGCGCCGCTTTCTTTTGGCCCAACACATTTTGCTCCTATCCTCTCTCAAATGGCGCGCAGACATCCCCGACTACAAATCCTTTCTTCTTATACCGATCGTTTCGTAGATCTCGTCGGAGAGGGGTTTGACTGCGCCATTCGGGTTGGCCACCTCCAAGATTCCGTCCTAATCGCACGACGTGTCGGATCGATCTTCGGGATACTGGTTGCGAGTCCCGAATACATAGAAGCTCACGGCGCTCCGGTAACACCGGACGAGATTGCAAATCATCAAGTCGTCATGCGAGACGACGAGAGGTGGCAATTCATGGACGGCGATAGGATTATTACGGTGCGTCCGCAGGGACGGTTCGTAGCCGACAGCGGAATATCGCTCGTATCTGCCGCTCTGGATGGTATTGGGATCGGCTATCTGCCAGAACCGCTTGTCGCGGATCATATTCGTTTGGGCGCATTGGTGCCAATCATGACGCGCCATCCGATTCCGCCAGCCGGCATCTTCGTCGTAAGGCCACCCGGCCAGCATCCCTCGCGAAAGGTGAGAACCCTCACTGAAATGCTCATCGAACGTTTCGGAAGCGCGGCCGTCAAGGACGGCGCGGCGGGCCTCGGCAGGCAAGACGAACGATCAGCGTGTGGGTAACGTCAAGATTGCGAGCTCGACCGGCTCGCTCCCACTCTGCGCCTTGGTACAAGAGATCACTTGGCCTGAATTCAATCAAGTTCCCGGTCGAACCCTCGCGGTCAAGCGGGCGGGTCGGGTGCGTATTGGGTAGCCGGTTGCCGGAAGCTGTCTGGCAGCGTGCATATGTTGCGGATAGGATGCGTTGGCAGAATTGCCGGCGGATAATAGGCCGCCGCGATTCCCGATTATACATAAATCTGACCTGGATCAGCGATCGCCGACGCGGCCAGTTCCTTCCGAACGTCGAAATGGTTTTCTGTTAGTGCCGAGCTGATCCGCAACGAAAGGTGCCGCCGACGCAATAATGGCGCGGTGCTGGATGCCAATGGATGATCCACCGCTATTTCGCTGGGTAAGGCTCAACGTCTGCTGACCAATAATGCTTGGCGATATTCTGGGAGTTGCGGATGACGTGGTACGCAGTTTCAGGGTTTCCCCCTTCGAATGTATCCGGGTCTGCGCCACACATGAGACAATACATTCGCTGGTGAACAACTGCCGCGAAATATTTCATTGCCGGCACAGCATCTTCCTGGCCGATCGCTCGCATATCCTCGGCAGCTTGTTTGGTCGCATCCTCCAGAGCACAGGAGACCGCGGCAGCAAGAGTCTTGTCGGTGCGACTGATGACCTCGGCGATCTGGCGCTCTGCCAAAGTTAGATCAGGAGTGCTTTCGGCCATTGTTTATCTCTCCGGCAGCAGCTTGAAGGGCCTGCTTCGCCTCTTGAAACAGGTGGGTGTTCTTCCGCGTTCGGCAAAATTTTTCACTTTCTCAAAACATCCTGCCATTCCGCATGGCGCTCTATCTGCGCTTTCGCGAATGGGCAAAGCGGTATGATCGAGATGCCTTCGCGCCGGGCGTCCTCTACCGCCTGCCGGACCAATTGCTCGCCGATTTTTCGACCGCGCAACGCGGCAGGAACATCCGTGTGGTCGATGATGATCAGCTTTTGCCCCGCTCGGCTGTATGTCATTTCGGCCTCGGATCGATCAACGACAATCCGGTACCGCCCCTTCGACACGCCATCTTCCCGTTCAACCTCTTCGCTCATCGTATTTCCTTCGTGTTTAAGGCGCCGACCCGCCCCTCTCAGTTGGTCTCCAAATTGAAGCCGATCGGCAAAAATCAATCGGGCAAGGGAATGTGCTCATCCCTGTCGTCAACCGGGAGATCGAAACGGCCCTTCCCCCAGTTCTGGGCGCGCCACTCGGCCTTGGCCTCTTCGATACGCTCCTTGGAAGAAGCGACGAAGTTCCACCAGATGTGGCGTGGTCCTGAAAGTGTGGCTCCGCCAAGTGCCATCAGCCTTGCACCTTGGCCCCCGGCGGTGACCGTGATCCTGTCACCGGGACGGAACACCATCATCTGCGGTGCTTCGAAGTCCTGGCCAGCAATCGAGATCGAGCCCTCAACGATATAGATCCCGCGATCCTCATGATTATCCGGCAAGGGCAGGCGAGCGCCTGCCTCCAGTGCAACATCGGCATAGAAAGTATCGGAAAACATCGTTGCGGGAGCGGCCTCGCCGTAGGCATTACCCAGGATAAGCCGCAGCTTGACACCGCGATCCTCGACCATCGGAAGCGTGTTCTTACCATGATGTTCAAACATGGGCGTCATGTCTTCGTGGCTGTCGGGAAGCGCCACCCAGGTCTGTATTCCCAGCAGGCTTTGTGGCCCGCTTCGACCCGCCGCTGTGGTGCGCTCGGAGTGGGAAACACCTCGCCCGGCAACCATCCAGTTCAACTCGCCGGGACGGATGATCTGGTCGGCCCCGGTGCTGTCGCGGTGATGAAATTCGCCGCGATAGAGGTAAGTAACGGTGCCGAGGCCAATATGCGGATGCGGCCGCACATCGATGCCCTGTCCAGTCAGGAATTCCGCAGGCCCGACCTGATCGAAGAAGATGAAAGGTCCCACCATCTGGCGCTTCGGTGCAGGCAAGGCGCGCCGAACTTCAAAGCCACCAAGGTCGCGCGAACGTGGAATGATGAGAGTGTCGATCGCATCCAAGCCGATATCTTCAGGACAGGCTGGCGCGATTGCGGGGTTCCAACTCATGCATGTTCTCCTTTTCAGTGTGCAGGGTTAGCGCCGCCGAGCTTCCCTTCCGCTCTGCTACCCGGTTGGCCAAAGCCGCCACCGAAACTAGAAAGCTACAGCACCCGCGACTAGGTTTGGGAAACGCTACACTGTGTCGCGGAAAGCGGAACCCGCTGTCGCGGCATCAGTCTCGGCACCCCAAAGATGCCCGTCTTTCTCAAAGGATTCGATCAGGAACTCCGAGAGGATCCGAACCTTTCGGGATGGGTGCGGGCTGGGAGGCCGCACGACATAGACCCCGCCGACCGGTAGCGGGAAACGTGTCATGATAGGAACGAGAGCCCCTGAAGCGAGGTAGTCGCGGGTGACGCAATCGGGGAGCCAGGCGATGCCGAGCCCTTCAGCGGCCGCGCTCGCAAGCGCCATGCCGTTGTCGGTCCTGAAGCGGCCCTGCGGTTGCACTGTGATGATTTTCTCGCCATCCATGAATCGCCAAGTCTCCGCACCGACCAGAGCGTGGTGTGATGCTATCTCTTCCGGCTTCTCCGGCGAGCCATGCAATCTTATATAGTCCGGACTCGCCACCAGCTTGCCGTAGATCTGGCCGACGCGTTTTGCGATCAAATTCGAATCGCGAAGAGCGCCGACACGGATTGCACAATCGAACCCGTCGACGATCAAGTCAGCGAACCGATCGCTATAGTCGGCATGGATCTGAAGCTGCGGGTGGTGGCGCGCCATCTTGGCCAGAACCGGTGCGAAATGTACCGGACCAGATGTCAGCGGAACTGCAATTCGGAAGCGTCCACGAAGGTCACCTTCGGGCAGGATCGCCTCGCGCGCAGTGTCGATCTCGGCACATACCCGCGCTGCATGATCCCGAAACAGGACCCCTGCTTCCGTCAGACCGGCTCCCCGGGTCGTTCGTGCAAGAAGCTGGGTTCCGAGTGCTCCCTCGATCCTGATAAGGGCGCGGCTGACCATCGACTTGGAGACCCCCAGTCGACGCGCAGCCGAAGTGATACCTCCCGAATCGGCAACCTCGACGAATACCCGCAGATCTTCGATGTCCATCTGGCATTCCTCCGTTGCGACACCGTGGATACCCGTCCTATCGCGCCGCCCTGATGATCGGAGCGACCTGCGTGCCCAGAAGCTCGATCGACAGCTTCATCGCGGCCGTTTCAAGCGAAGCCGTACTCATTTGAAAGGTGATGCGCGAAAGGCCGCCAAGCGTTTCGCTTGCCTGCAGCATCTTGGCCGCTACAGTTTTCGGATCGCCGATCAGGAATGCACCGTCGGGACCCGCCATGATCTCGAACTGTTGTCGCGTCGGAGGCGACCAGCCGCGCTCACGGCCTATCTTCGTCGTCAGTTGCGCCCATCCGGGAAAGAAGGCATCCTTTGCAGCAGTGTCGGTCTCGCCGACGAAACCCATTGCATGGACGCCCACCTTAAGTTTTTGGCGATCATGCCCGGCGCGCAGGCCACTTTCGCGATAGAGATCGACAAGTGGCCGGAAGCGCTCGAAGCTGCCGCCGATGATCGCCACCATCAAGGGAAGGCCAAGTACACCGGCGCGTGCGAAGGATTCTGGAGAACCGCCGACGCCGATCCAGATTGGAAGCCGCGATTGATGTGGACGCGGAAAGACGCCTTGCCCTTTGAGTGGCGGACGAAAGCGGCCTTCCCAGGTGATATCTCTCGTCTCGCCGAGCTTGAGAAACAGATCGAGCTTTTCGGCGAAGAGCTCGTCATAATGACGCGTATCCAGGCCGAATAGCGGATAGGCCTCGACAAAGGAGCCTCGACCGACCACGAGCTCGGTACGCCCCCTGGAAATCAAGTCGAGCGTCGCGAATTCCTGGAAGACACGCACCGGATCGGCCGCGCTTAGAACCGTGACCGCGCTCGCCAACCGGATACGGGTAGTGCGGGCCGCGGCCGCGGCCAGAATGACAGTCGGAGCGGAGTCGAGAAACTCAGCCCGATGATGCTCACCGATACCGAAGACGTCGAGCCCGACGCGATCAGCGACAACGACCTCCTCGATAAGCTCGGCCATGCGATCCGACGGTGACGGGAGCTTACCCGTTTTCGGATCAGGAAGGATGGCTGCGAAGCTGTCGATACCAATTTCCATGCTTGGTCCTTAAGTTGATTGCGCGGTTCGTTGTCGTCGCTACCAGGCCAGTTTCATTTCCGCCCTCAGATTGTCGCCGTCACGGTGGTCGCAGCGTCGGTGGACGGCTGGGCCAAGCGTGAACTTGAGTCGGGATGGCGAGGCTCGACTTTGGGGCCTTTACGGTGACACCAATTCGAGATTCCGCCATCCCAGTCAGCTTTTAAAGACCGGCCTGGCTGGCCGCCTGAACCGGCGTATTGAGGAGCTGCTGCTCCCACAGATAGGCGATGCCGCTACCACCGGCATGCTCGATGATGACGTCCGTCAGTGCAGCCGCGGTCTCCTCGCGAGCCCAATCGCGCTGCCATTCGGCGGCGATCGCGAGCCAGGTCATCATGTTGATGCCGGCCCCGATCATCCGCTGGATGGCGACCTGATGCGCTTCGACCGAGGTGCCACCCGATGCGTCGGTAATCACCGTAACGTCCCAGCCCTCGCCGGCAGCCTGGATAGCCGGCATCGCAACGCAGACTTCGGTCCACAGACCAGCAATGATGAGCTGCTTGCGGCCGGTGGCCTTGACCGCGTCCACCACTTTCGAGTCCTGCCAGGTGTTGATGAATGTGCGGTCGATCACCTCCTGCCCAGGGAAAACTTCGGTGAGGTGCTTGAAGAGCAAGCCACCGCGACCGGCAATCACGCTTGTCAGGATCGTAGGGACGTTGAAAACCTTTGCCGCTTTCGCAAGCGCCGTCGTGTTGTTCACGACCGCCTGCGGATCGTGGCTGTTCACGTTTGCGAGCTGATAAGGCTGGTGGTCGATCATGACGAGGACGGAGTCTTCGGGACGAAGAAGTGAGTCAAGGCCGTTACGAAAGGTCATATTTACATCCTATGTTGGCGGTTGATTGAGACACACTGCAGGAGGGGCGAACACCCTCCGAAGCGCCGTCTGAGAAAGGATCTTGTCATTCCCGATTTCGATGCGGTAGTCATCGTTTGTGCCGAACAGTGTCGCGGAACGAGGAACACAGGATGGAGATCGAAGATCTGCGGACGTTTGTGGAGGTTGCGGATGCCGGCGGAGTGACGCCTGCTGCGCTCCGGCTGGGTGTCTCCAAATCAATGGTCAGCCGACGGCTCGTAAGGCTTGAGGCTGAGCTTGGCGTCCAGCTGCTTGCAAGGTCGACACGCGGCGCGTCCTTGACGGAAGCGGGCGCCACTTTCCGGGATTATGCCGCCAGGGTCAGCGCCGAGATCGATTTGGCCAGAGACACGATCCTGCCCGCCGGCGAACTGAGCGGCCGCCTGAGAGTAGCCGCACCCCTTTCCTTCGGCCCCACCCACTTTGCATCTGTTCTGGCGGAAATGGCATCTCGCCATCCGCAACTGCAGATCCAGACCAGCTATAGCGACCGTTTCGTTGATATGATCGCGGAAGGGTTTGATTGCGCGATCCGGGTTGGCATGCTGCAAGATTCCAACCTGATTGCAAGACGAGTCGGCCCCCTCCACGGAAAATATGTCGCGAGCCCCGCCTATATCAAAGCCCATGGCTCCCCCGAAACACCGGAGGAACTCGTCACGCATCAGGCGCTTATGCAGGGGATGGAAACGTGGCAGGTGATGGACGGCGACAAGATCCTGACCATTCGCCCGCAGGGCCGTTTCAAGGCTGACAACGGGGCGGCTCTCGTCGTCGCTGCCGCGGCCGGTTTGGGTATCGCTGCCCTCCCCGATGGCCTCACCCAGGGCTATATCAATTCCGGCGCGCTAGTGACGGTCATGAAAAATCATCCGCCACCACCGGCCGGAATCTATGTCGTTCGTCCGCCGGGACAGCACCCCTCTAGAAAGGTCCGCGTCCTGACCGAAATGCTCATCGAGTGTTTCGATCATAGCGGGCAAGGAAACGAACAGCCCGTCTAACGGATATAGAGCGGCAGATCGAGACGGTCCCGGAGCTGACGCGCAGGCCCGCGACTATGTCAGCAGATACTTTGAGTAGAACGCCGTCAGCCCGAGCAACCAACAGCCATTACCAAACACTACGCAAGCGCGCCGCCGTCCACCGTAAGGATGGTGCCGGTGATTTGCCGGGCGGCCGGCGTCGCGAGGAAAGCGACTGCTGCTGCGACATCCTCCGGCTGGTTAAAGCGGCCAAGGGCGCTTAGACCACGCTGATAGTCGGCGAATTCCCCCGTCTCGGGGTTCGCGTCAGTATTTGTCGATCCAGGCTGGACGAGATTAACCGTTATATCTCGGGCGCCCAGTTCGCGGGCGAGGCCACGGTTGAATGCCTGGAGCGCGCCTTTGGTCATATAGTAGACCGTACCAGGCACGCCGGCTATGCGATCCGCGCCCGCTGATCCGATGGTAATGATGCGCCCGCCTTCCTTGAGGTGGGGGATGGCAGCCTTTGCGGTCAGAACAGGCCCACGCACGTTAACGGCAAGCAGCGCGTCGATGTCCTCGATCGTGAAATCTGCAATGTTGTTGTATCGCGCGATCGCCGCATTGTTGACGAGAATGTCGAGACCGCCCAGCGTGCGGACAGTTTCGTCCACCGACCGCTGGATGGCCGAAGGATCCGCGCTGTCGGCCTGTATCGCCATTGCCTTGCCCCCATTCCTTTCAATAGTCCGGAAAAGTCGCTCCGCGCTGTCGGCGGATCGCTCGTACGTTATCGCAACGTTCGCACCTTTCTCCGACAGAGCAATCGCGATCGCAGCCCCGATGCCACGCGATCCACCAGTGACGAGCGCATTCTTTCCAGCTAGTTCCTGCATGGTCGAACCCTTTCCTATTCCTGTCGCCTTGACGCCGATTTGGAGGCTCATTCCTCGCTACGGGCTGCTCCGGCAGGCTTTTTTGTTGAGCCTCAAAATAGGCAGTTGCGACGCAGGCAACATTCCTGATCTTCCCAGACACTTGCCTGATCCTACCAAATCACTACATGCTGGCGTGATGTTCGACCCTGTGAAGCCATCGACACTTCTGCTGAACGCCGTTGCTCCGTTTGTTTCGGCGCATGCGGGTACAGTCGGCGTTCCTACCCCCGTTCCGCGCTTGACGATTTGGACAAGCACAAGGGCCACGTCGCCCACTCCGGCGGTGTTCGAACCCATGTTCTATGCGGTATTGCGCGGAACCAAAGTCTTGATCATGGGCGCCAATCGGTTCGAACTGGCCACAGGCGCTTGCGCGGTATCGTCCTTTGGCCTGCCCTACAGCCACCAATTGACCGGCGCTAAGCCTAATTTCCCCTATGTCGGCATCAGCCTTCATCTTGATGCCGATATTCTGACGCGCGTCATGCTCGATATCCCCAAGCGTGAGGACCGTTGGACATGCGCAGTCGCCGCCGGCGGTCTGGAAGGACCCGTCGGCGACGCATTTGCTCGCCTCGTAGGGCTGCTGAAAGCGCCCGACGATATCGGTGCACTGGCACCGCACTACGAGTTTGAGCTTTATTATCGCCTGCTTCAGAGCTCGATGGGCGACACGCTCCGACAGGTCAGCCAGAGAAACGGCCGATTTCAACAACTCAAGTCGGCGGCCGATTGGCTCGCTTCCAATCATAGCGAGCCTGTCAATATTCCTGGGCTGGCGGCGGCTTCTCACATGAGCGTTACAAGCTTTCACAGGCATTTCAAGGAAGTCACCGGGTTCAGCCCACTTGCGTTTCAACGCCATATCCGTTTGCTTGAGGCGCGGAAGCTCCTTGCCGGCGGGAGCACCAATGTGTCGCGCGTGGCATATGAGGTGGGTTATAAAAGCCCGTCGCAATTCAGCCGCGAGTACAAGAGCATGTTCGGCAGCGCGCCGGTGGTTGATCTGGAGCGGTGAACCCAGTCGTTATTCGCTGACGGAAGAAAAGAGTCGATGGCTTCGGTGGGGACTAGAGGACATCAGTGTGTCGCGTAGTGCTGAACGAGCACGCGGCTGGGCGTGCCCGTGCCTGGGAGCAACGAGGTTATCTATGTCTGGTTCTAGGCTCTGGCGAACTATCTCAGAGGGCTCGATTACGGTTCCGACGAAACCCTGTTCTGGCGAAACTGGGCACAGCAAGGCGAACCCTCCCACTTTGTCCGCAAGGGAATTTCCAAGTTTCACGCGATTTACTGGCCAGCGATACTCCTGTCTGCCGGAGTGCTGCTCCCGTCATCGATCTTCGTTCATGGCTACCTAACGGTAGACGGCGAAAGATCGGAAAATCGGCGGGCAACGGCATCGGTCCGGATGGCCTCGCCATGGTCGCTCTTTGTTTGCTCCCGTTTTTGCCTGAATCAGCCTCCAGGCTGCACACGAAACTCGGAATATCGTGCCCGACGCGGTATGACGTTCCCCTCGCCGTTAGCGGAATGGGGACATCTTCTGGAGAGGTTCTCCTCCCGCGGCAGGCAGTGGTGCGGACGAGGTCATGATTCAGCGCGGGCGCTTCCGATAACGCCTACGCGCCATCCAAAGACCGAAACCGCTATGCAATATTTTGCTGCAGGGGTTTCGTTGTTCTCTCGTCAGTCAGGACTCACACCGTCAACATACGGAGCAGGCCTTCCAGATTTCTCTCGCCCTCCTTGGTCTGCGCTTCTGCTCGCGATAACGACAGACCAGCTCTGTTTCGCTGGCTTGCTAAGCATCCCGGAACCCCTGACCGGTTTCCGCGCACTTGCGTGACCACCCTTCCGCAGCCGGGAGATCTCGCTGGGTATGCTCGCCTTGGATCCAGAACGATTCCAGCAGTTCGCGGAAGCGAAATCCGGATGGAGGAGGCGCGGATCGTCTGCCCTCGGTCAACCGCAATCCGCGAGGGAGGCCGCAATATGGCGGCGAGAAAGAATCTCTTGCCGTGAACTCAAATAGATATTGCTGGACTTGAACCGACATTCGCCGAACCTTTGAGCCCGAAGCGTGGCCCGCAAGGCCAAGAAACACGGGGCTAATATGTCTTTCGAGCGCGATACAACGGATCCCTTCGTTGCCCGGGCTGTCGAGCTGAAGGCGATCTTCCATCAAGACGCGGTCGAGCGCGACAAGCAGGGTGGCAGGCCGGTCGAGCAGATTCGGCTTCTCAAAGAAAGCGGCTTACCGTCTGCCCAGATCCCAGTCGGCTACGGCGGGCGGGGAGCCTCCTGGCTGTCAATCCTGCGTGTCGTGCGAGAATTCGCGCGCACCGACGGCTCGCTGGCCCATCTCTACGGCTACCATCATCTTCCCCTCAACCTCGTCCTTTTTCGTGGTTCGAACGCGCAAAAAGACCACTGGCTGCGAGCGTCAGCCGCCGGAAATCTGATGTGGGGCAACTCCGGCAATGCGATGTCGAAAACCTCGTCGGGTCGACGCATCGACACCGGCTGGGTCGTAAACGGCACGCGCCCGTTTTCCTCCGGATCACACGTTGCCGATTATATCCAGGTGTCATGGGAAAATCCGCAAGGAGAGCGGCTGACTGCCGCTGTTCCGGCTAACCGGGCCGGCATCGTGATCGAAGACGACTGGGATGGTATCGGGCAGCGCCAGACGGGCAGCGGCACCGTCAGCTTCAAAGATCTGGAGATCCTCGACGAAGAGCTGATCAGTTCGCCGCAGGTGCCTTTGACACCCTACACCTCGCTGACGTCGCTGTTGCAGCAGAGCGTCCTTCTCAATGTCTTCGTCGGCAGCGCCCAAGGCGCTCTGGACGAAGGCAGGGAATATACCTCGGCCCTGTCGCGTCCCTGGATCTATTCCGGCGTAGAAAAACACACCGACGATCCGTGGATCAAACGGCAATATGGCGAACTCTACATCAAGACGCTCGCCGCGACCGAACTTGCAGACAAGGCTGCCCGCAGCCTCGATGATGCCTTCAACCAAGGTCCCGGCCTGACAGCCGGTGATCGGGGTGCCGCGGCAATCGACATCGCGACAGCCAATGTCTATGCGGGCGAGGCCGGACTGGCAGTTTCGAGCGAAATCTTCGAGGTCATGGGAGCGCGCTCGGCAACCAACGCCAACGGTTTCGACCGGTTTTGGCGCAATGTCCGCACCCACACTCTCCATAATCCAGCCGAATACAAAAAGCGGACTGTCGGCACCTGGCTCCTTTCGGGCGAATTCCCGGTGCCGGCAATGTACCGCTGAAGGGACATTTCATGGGCAGACGTAAAGATAAGATCAAGCTTGGCGCATTCCTGTTGTTTACCGGCCATCACGTCGCGGCATGGCGCCATCCCAAGGCTTCGGTTGGGACGGATTTCGAGAACTATTTCGAACTCGCCAAGCTTGCCGAAGCGGCGAAGTTCGACGCGATCTTTTTCGCCGACGGCGTGGCAGCCCGGTTGAAGGATGTCGAAGCCGCAAGCCGGAAGGCCCATAGCGGCGTCTACCCCTTTGAGCCGATAACTCTTCTGTCTGCGCTATCAAGCGTCACGCGCAATATCGGCCTGATTGCCACGGCCTCGACCAGTTTCTCCGACCCTTACAACCTTGCCCGCCAATTCGGATCGCTCGACAGGTTGAGCGGCGGCCGCGCCGGCTGGAACCTGGTGACGTCGTCAGACCCTGAGGCCGCCTATAATTTCGGTCATGAGGAGCAGATCCTGCATGCCGATCGCTACGATCGGGCCGAGGAATTCGCCGACGTGGTGCTTGGTCTCTGGGATAGCTGGGATGACGATGCCTTTATCCGCGATCGGGAGAGCGGCCGCTATTTCGATCCGGAAAGGCTACACAGGCTTGATCATAAGGGGCGGCACTTCAAGGTGCGTGGCCCGCTGAACATTCCGCGTTCGCCGCAAGGACGCCCCGTCCTGGTTCAGGCCGGGGCGTCGGGGCCTGGCAAGGAGCTCGCCGCCCGCACCGCAGAGGCGATTTTCGCCGCGCACATCACGCTCGATGAGGCCAAGGCCTTTTATGCCAGCGTCAAGGGAAAGCTCGGCACATACGGCCGCTCCCCGGACGATCTCAAGATCTTGCCCGGCATCTTTCCCGTCGTCGGCCGCAGCGAGACGGAAGCTCAGGAGAAGTTCGAAGCACTGCAGGAGCTGATCCAGCCGCAGGTTGGCCTTAACCTGTTGTCACAGCTGAGCGGTGTCGACCTTAGCCCCTATCCGCTTGATGGTCCGATTCCGTCCGATCTGCCGGTGACAAATGCCGGAAAGAGCCGGCAGGAACTAGTGCTCGATCTCGCCCGCCGGGAAAACCTCACCATCCGGCAGCTCTATCTGCGGATCGCCGGCGCACGCGGACACTGGCAGGTCGTCGGCACGCCGTCTCAGATCGCGGACGTCATGGAAGAGCGTTTCGAAAACTACGGCGCGGACGGCTTCAACATCATGGCGCCGATCATGCCGGGCGGCCTTGCCGATTTCATCGAGCTCGTCGTGCCGGAGCTGCGCCGCCGCGGCCTCTTCCGCACCGAGTACGAGGGCACGACACTTCGAGAAAATCTCGGCCTCAAGCGTCCAGTCAATCGCTTTGCCGTCAGCAATGCGGCAGCCGCAGAATAGGACCAAATCAATGGCGCGTGACAAACTCTACCTGATCGAGCCTGGCTTTTCAGATCCGAAACATCCCGGCATCACCTTTGTCTGCCCTCACTGCAACGCGATCGAAGGTCTGCTTGCCAGTTTTCCCGAGCTTGCTGCCGCGATCGACGTCGAGCGGGTGCCCTTCCCTCGTCCGCGCCGCAAAGTCATCGAGGATGTCGGTGAAGAGAACCAGTCCTTGCCGGTCTTCATTCTTGCCCACGCGGCCCCGCCCGATGCGGCCGACTGGAACGGCAAGCGTTTCGTCACCACGACCGATCGGATATTCGAGCTGCTTTCCGAACGACACGGCTTTCCGCGCCTGCACAAATGAGGAGTGACGAACCATGACCGTAAAACCCGCTGGTTTCGAACGACCCATCTCCTCGCCTGAACTTTTCGAGCCGGACAGAGCGAATCCCTATATCGCGAAGGCGACGGAGCTTCGCGACATTTTCGCAAGGGATGCGATCGAGAGGGATCAAACCGGGGGCAGGCCGGAGGAGCAGATCCGGCTGCTGAAGGAAAGTGGGCTGGTCAACCTCCTGATCCCCGAGGAATTTGGCGGCATCGGTGAACGCTACTCGACGGCGATGCGGATCGTTCGCGAATTCGCCAAGGTCGATGGATCGCTCGGACATCTGTTCGGATATCATTTCAGCCCCTTGCAAAATGCGATCAACTCCGGACCGGACGCTCACGCCCGCGATCTTCTCCGTCGTTCGGCGGCGGGGCGCTGGTTCTGGGGCAATACCAGCAACAGCTTTTCGAAAAGCCTTTTCGGGCGGCGTGAACAGGATGGGGTTGTCCTTAACGGGTTCAGGCCGTTCGCCTCGGGATCGCATGTGGCCGATTATCTGCTGGTCGCCTGGGAGGACGAAGAGACGAACGCGCGTAGCATCGCTTATATCCCGCCCACACGCGAAGGTGTCACCATCGCCAATGACTGGGACGGCATCGGACAGAGGCAGACGGGCAGCGGCCGGGTCTTCTACAAGGACGTGAAAATCCACGCCGATGAGATCGTGCCTGAACGGCCGCGCGATCCGATCGCGCTGCTTGCGCCGCTGCAGCAGCAGAGCGTGCTGTTGAACGTCTTCATCGGCAGCGCCCAGGGAGCGCTTATCGCCGCTCGGGACTATACCGTCACCAGATCGCGTCCCTGGATCTTTTCCGGTGTCGAGCGTCATCAGGACGATCCCTGGATCAAACGCCAGTACGGCGAACTCTGGATAAAGGTTCAGGCGGCAACCGCGCTTGCCGACCGCGCCCTGACGGCGGTCGATGCGGTCTATGAAAAAGGACAGGATCTGACGGAGGCCGATCGCGGGTCGGCCGCGATCGCCGTCGCCTCGGCGAATGTCCTTGCCGGCCGTGTCGCGCTCGAAGTGACCAGTGAAATTTTCGAGGTCATGGGAGCGCGCTCGGCCGTTCGCCCCTACGGTCTCGACCGCTTCTGGCGCAACGTCCGCATTCACACGCTGCACAATCCGGCAGAGTATAAGACCCGCAATGTCGGGACATGGTTCCTGACGGGCGAATATCCCGAGCCCGGGATCTTTCAATGAGCCGGCGCGAGCTTCATCTCAACATCAACATCCTGCACTCCGGCTTCTCCCCAGCCGCCTGGCGGATGGAGGGTAGCGATCCCCACGCTTCGTTCGACGTCAACCACTACATCAATGTCGCCAGAATCGCCGAAAGGGGCACCTTCGACGCCGTCTTCCTCGCCGACCAGGCAGCGATCTCGGACCGGGTGGACTTCCGACCATTGACGTCGCTGGAACCGACCATCGTGCTGGCCCTGGTCGCGGCCCATACGGAACGGATCGGTCTGATCGCCACGGCGTCGACCACATACAACGAACCCTACAATCTCGCGCGCCGGTTCGCGACGCTTGATCATGCAAGCGGGGGTCGGGCCGGGTGGAACATCGTCACCAGCGCGGACCTGTCTCAGAGCCGCAATTTCGGACTGGAAAAACCGGTTGCCCATGGCAGCCGTTATGAGCGCGCCGGCGAATTCGCCGAAATCGTCAAGGCCCTCTGGGACAGCTGGGAAGAGGATGCTTTTGTCGGCGACGTCGCGACGGGGCGTTTTGTCGATCCGGCAAAGGTCCATGCCATCGCCCATCGCGGAAAGCACTTTTCCGTGCATGGGCCGCACAACATCCCGCGTCCCCCGCAAGGCCACCCGGTCCTCGTCCAGGCCGGCGGCTCCGACGACGGAAGGGAACTTGCCGCCGAACACGCGGAAGCCGTTTTTTCCGCCTCGCAATCCTTCGAGGAAGCACTGGAGTACGCTGCCGATCTCAGGCAGCGCGCCAGCCGCTTTGGCCGGCCGGCGGACAGCATTCTGGTCCTGGCCGGCCTTGCGACGATCATCGCCAGCACCGGGGCAGAGGCGCGCCGCCGCCAGGAGGAGCTCCGCGAACTGATCCCGCTGGAATACAGCCTGTCGCGCCTTGCAGGGGTGCTGCAGCTCGATCCGAAAGGCCTCGATCTCGATGCGCCGCTTCCGGACGATATTCCGCTTCCGCCGGACGGCGGCCATACCTTCTTCCGGGCGACACTGGCGCTTGCCCGGCGCGAGCGTCTGACCGTGCGGGGCCTTATCCGGGCACTCAACGGCGGCACCGGCCATCGAACCATCGTCGGCACGCCGCAGGATGTCGCCGACGATATCGAGCGGTGGTTCAGTGCGGGGGCCGCTGACGGCTTCAATCTCATGCCGGATGTGCTGCCCCACGGCCTGGAGGTTTTCGTTGACGAGGTCGTGCCGATCCTGCGTCAACGCGGCCTTTTCCGGCGGCAATATACCGGCAGGACATTGCGGGAGCATCTTGGTCTCGCCCGTCCGGCCAATCCTTATGCCGCAGCGGCAGAATGATGAGATCAGCAAGGAGAATGAGATGACCCCTTCCGTAGCGACCAAGCCAGATGAGAGCGAGCGTCTGAGAGAGCTTGCCGGCGAGCGCTATCGCAATGATCAACGCCTGGGCGGACGCTGGAATGAAACGGTCGATACCATCCTCAGTCATCGGAGTGTGCGCCACTATCTGCCCACCCCGGTGCCATCCGAAGCGGTCGAACTTGCAATTGCCGCCGCCCAGTCGGCACCGAGTTCCTCCAATCTGCAGGCCTGGAGCGTGGTCGCCGTCGAGGATGCGGATCGCCGCAGCCGATTGAATGCCGTTGCCGGCAACCAGCGGCAGATCGCACAAGCGCCGCTCCTGCTCATCTGGCTCGCCGATCTGGCCCGCCCGCGCGCAATCGCGACAGAACGCGGCTCGACGGCAGAGGGTCTCGACTATGTCGAGAGCTTCCTTCTCGGCGTCATCGACGCAGCTCTTGCTGCACAAAATGCCGTCGTCGCCTTTGAATCCCTCGGGCTCGGGACATGTTACATTGGTGCGATCCGCAATGATCCGGAGACCGTCTCCCGTGAACTCGGCCTGCCGGACGGCGTCTTTCCGGTGTTCGGCCTCACGGTCGGCTTTCCCGATCCGGCGGTGCCTGCAGGCGTGAAGCCGCGCCTGGCGCAGACCACGGTCCTGCATCGCGACACCTATAACGGCGCGCTGCAGGAAGATCTTGCCGACTATAACCGCGTACTCCAGAGTTTCCAGAGCGAGCAGTCTATGCCTCTGGTCGACTGGACCGACCAGGTGCGCAGCCGCATCGCTACGGTCGAATCCCTCAAGGGACGTCATGTCCTCGGCGATGTCGCGCGCAGACTTGGTTTCAAACTGAAGTGAAGACGCATCGGCCCCGGCTTGACGTAGGCTGTTATTCGGCCGCGATCATGCCGAGGGCCGGACGGATGCTGCGCATCGCGATCGCATCGATCGTCTGCGAGGCGCGCGCCTCAGTAAGCAGCCAATTACGAAAAAGATCAACGCGCATAAGCCGAGACTTGTGCTGCGTTGTCGCAAAGAAATAGGAAAAGCTCACCGGCTGCGGCGCTCCAAAAGGACTGACGAGCCGGCCGGACCGGATTTCGGCTTCCGCAAGCCTTATCTTGCCAAGGCCAAGCCCCTGCCCCGCCATTGCCGCATCGAGCACGAGCGAGGATTGATTGAGGTGAAAGCCGCCCTGTGATAGCCGATAGGAAAGTCCCTCGGCGCGCAGCCAGCTGTGCCAATCGGGGCAGGAGTGGTCGTGTTCGGCACCCTCCTCGTGCAGCAAGGGCGCTCCCTCGATTGCTTCCGCCCCTTTCCAAAGCCCGTAGCGATCGGCGAATTCCGGACTGCAGACCGGCAGCACCGCTTCGGACAGGAGATAGTCGACGGCGAGGCCGGAATAGGCTCCGCTGCCGTAGCGGATCACACAATCCGCATCGCCCGCATCGAGATCGGTCAGCTGTGTCGAGGCATCGACGAGGATTTGCAGGCCCGGCGCTGCGCGGCGCAGGGCATCGAGCCTTGGAATCAGCCATTTGCTGGCGAAGGAAGGCGCGACGGACACACGGATCGGCTGTTCGTGGTCGCTCGTCACAAATTGCGTCATCGCCGACAGCACAGCATCGAAGGCGGCCGTCAGGCCAGGGACCAATGCCAGGCCCGCCGGCGTCAGCTGCAGTTGGCCGCGCGCACGATGAAACAGCGACTGACCGAGATAATCTTCCAGCAGCCTGATCTGCTGGCCGACGGCAGCTGACGTGACGTGCAGCTCTTCGGCTGCGCGAATGAAATTCAGATGCCGCGCCGTCGCAACAAAAGCGCGCAACGATGTCAGCGGCGGAAGCCGCGCGAGCGTCGGCTGAATGGCTGTCTTGCGGGGTTGGACGGACGTATTCATGAAGCGATTGCACCACAAATAGGCCGGACTAGACGAGCATCCGCTTTGCGCGAGGCCTGCAGGTGGGGACATTTTCTTCTGCCCAAGCCGCTCGACAGAGAAGCAAAAACTAAAACCCGCGAATTGTCTATATATTCACTAGACTATAGGTTCTGCGTGCCGACGGCTCTCGAGCGAGCGCAAGCATTTCTTTCGGTCACTGGCAGAAAAACATTCTTCGCGATTCCGCTTTTCCCGCCCGATGATGGTCCCCACAAAGCATTGCCCGAAAGGGTTCGTTCCGGATCAGGGGGTATCGATGGACATTCGCCGACGTCAGCTTAACCAGATTCTCGCTTTGAGCGCGGTCGGCGCCATCCTGCCATTCAGGGATTTTGCGCAAGCCGCAGAACCCGTTGCGGGCGGAACGCTCAACCTTCTCGTTCAGCCCGAGCCACCGACGCTCGTCACGCTTGCCCATACGGCAGGCCCGACAACCCGCGTCAGCGGCAAGGTGACCGAAGGCCTGCTTGCCTATGGCCTCGATTTCAAGCCGATCCCGCAGCTCGCCACCGAATGGCATGTCAGCGATGACGGTTTGGAATATAGTTTCAAGCTGCGAGAGGGTGTGAAGTGGCATGACGGGAAAGATTTTACGTCAGAGGACGTGGCCTTTTCGATCCTGGCGCTCAAGGAGGTCCATCCGCGCGGTCGTGCCACCTTCTCCAGTGTGAAGGAGGTTGCGACCCCCGATCCGCATACGGCGATCATTCGGCTTTCAAAGCCCGCGCCTTACCTAATCGGCGCCTTGCAGGCGAGCGAGTCGCCGATCGTGCCCAAACATGTCTACGACGGCACGAAAGACTTCGCCGCCCATTCGAACGGCCGCGCGCCGATCGGAACAGGGCCGTTCATTTTCCGGGAATGGGCGGTTGGCAGTCACATCATTCTCGATCGCAATCCTGATTACTGGGACAAAGGCAAGCCCTATCTCGATCGTATCGTCATCAAGTTCATTCCCGATGCGAGCGCCAGGCTCGCAGCACTGGAGACCGGCGAGGTCGACATCGCACCCGACACGCCCGTCTCCCTCAGCGAAATCGATCGTCTGAAGGCGTCGGCGACGCTTGCCGTCGACGACCGCGGCAACGATTATTCGCCGACCGTCTACCGCATCGAGTTCAATCTCGCCAACGACTACTTCAAACATGACAAGGTCCGACAGGCGGTCGCCCACGCGATCGACCGGCAGAAGATCGCCGATATCGCCTTCTACGGTTACGCCGTTCCGGCTCCAAGCCCGATCAGCCCTTTCCTGAAGGCCTTCTACAATCCCGACGTGCCGGTCTATGCTTATGATCCCGCCAAAGCGGAAGAACTTCTCGACGAGGCCGGCTTTCCGCGAAGAGCCGACGGCATCCGTTTCGAGGTGCCCCACGACGTCATGCCCTATGGCGACACCTACACGCGGATCGGCAACTATCTGCGCGACGCCCTGTCGAAAATCGGCGTCAAGGTCAGCCTGCGCGGTCAGGACGTGCCGACATGGCTGAAACGCGTCTATACCGATCGCGATTTCGCCTTCGTCACCAATGGCATGGGCAACACTTTCGATCCGACGATCGGCGTCCAGCGTCTCTATTGGTCGAAGAACTTCAAGAAGGGTGTGCCCTTCTCCAACGGCTCCGGCTACAACAATCCGGAAATCGATGCGATCTTCGAACAGGCCGCGGTCGAGAATGATCACGCCAAACGCGTCGAACTCTTCAACCGCATGCAGGTGATCATCGCCCGTGACCTGCCTGACATTACGCTGGTCTCCTTCCGGCAACTGACGATCTTCAACAAGAAGGTGCAGGACCATACGGTCGTCGCAGACGGCCTCTCCGGCAGTCTTTCCTCCACCTACATCCTCAAGAACGCCTGACGCTGACAAGGAATGGTCCGATGAGCATCAATCGACGCCGGTTCAACCAATTGCTGTTGTTGTCGACGGCCGGCACGCTTCTGCCGTCCTTCGGCGCCAGAGCGAATGAAGAGACGCCGCAGAGCGGCGGAACACTCAATTTCATCGTCGAGCCGGAGCCGCCGACCATCCTTGCGCTGGCGCATACGGCAGGCGGCACCCAGAAGGTCAGCCCCAAGATCACCGAGGGCCTTCTGACCTATGATTTCGATCTGACGCCGAAGCCTCAGCTCGCGACCGAATGGTCGATCGCCGATGACGGGCTCAGCTATACCTTCAAACTTCGTCCAAATGTCAAATGGCACGACGGCAAGCCTTTTACCGCAGACGACGTCGCCTATTCCATCGAGCTCCTGAAACAGGTCCACCCGCGAGGTCGGGGAACTTTTGCCAATGTCACGAAAGTCGAGACGCCAGATCCTCTGACGGCCGTCATCCGCCTTTCCAAACCGGCACCCTATCTGCTGCGCGCGCTCTATGCGGCAGAATCGCCGATCGTGCCGAAACATGTCTATGAAAATGTCACGATCGCCGATGTGCCGATCAATCCGAACGGCAGCGCACCGATTGGCACCGGCCCCTTCATCTTCAAGGAGTGGGTGCGTGGTTCGCATATCATTCTGGAGCGCAATCCCGATTACTGGGATGCCGGCAAGCCCTATCTCGATCAGATCGCCATCCGTTTCGTGCCGGACGGTGCTGCGCGTGCGGCTGGATTCGAGACCGGAGAGTTCGACATCGGCGGCGATAATCCGATACCGCTCAGCGATCTCGAGCGGATCAAGGCGTTGCCGAACATCGGGGTCGATTCCCGTGGATACGAAACCAAGGGTGACCTCACCCAGCTGATCTTCAATCTCGACAATGAGTATCTGAAGGACGTCAAAGTCAGACGCGCGATTGCCCACGCCATAGACCTCGACGTCATCCTGAATACCGTCTGGTATGGCTACGGCCATATTTCTCCGACACCGATCAGCGTCTTCCTGCCGCACTATTACGATCCCTCGATCAAGCCCTATGTCTTCGACCTCAAGGCTGCCGAAGAACTGCTCGACGAGGCCGGCTACAAGCGCGGCGCAGACGGCATTCGCTTCAAGCTGCGGCTGACCCACAATTCCTACAATGAGGGTTTCAAGCGCGTCATCGAATATCTGAAGCAGAACCTGGCACGCATCGGCATTGCCGGTACGATCGATTCCTATGATTTCTCGACCTATATCCAGAAGGTCTACAAGGAGCGCGTCTTCGACGTGACGGCCGAGTATCTGGGCAACCAGTTCGATCCGACGCTCGGCGTGCAGCGCGTCTACTGGTCAAAGAATTTCAAACTCGGCCTGCCTTTCTCCAATGCCAGCCACTACGCCAATCCCGAGGTCGATCGCCTTCTGGAAACGGCATCTGTCGAAATCGACGAGGACAAGCGCAAGCAGGATTTCAATGCGTTCCAGAAGATCATCGCTGACGAGGTTCCGGTCATCAATCTCATCGCACTCGAAAACGTCACGGTCTTCAACAAGCGCGTGAAGAACCATACGATTGGCGCCGAGGGCGTGCAGGCGAATTTTGCCGAGGTCTATATCAGGGACGGGCAAGGCTGAGCGGGCAATCGCGGCCGGCTTGCAAGGATAGGGGGCGCATCACCGATGCGCCCCTTCCTTTGTCAGGTTTTCTCTTTGTCCGACGACACCGTCAGGATGCGGCTCGGGCAGGCGTGAATTTCAGCAGGATACGGTCCGCAAGCGCGATCGCCTGCGCTCGCTGCTCCGTGATCGAGCTCGACTCCCAGGCAACGCCGCGTAGCGGATGGCCAATGGCGCTGAGATTGCGGTGGATCCGTCCCTCCTCATCGATGAGATCCCCCTCGGGCGTGGCGTCGATGCCAAAGCCGGTGGAATGGGGGCGCACTTCGCCGCTCGCAAGCAGCTGGCGTATGAAGGGATCGGAGATGCGCCGCCAGTCGTGCAACTGGTGACCGCGGCAATCGATGACGCCATCAAACACGTGCCTTTCTATGCCGGTCCGCGTCTTCAACCTGGCGATGACGCCCTGCTTGTCGACGGCCAGATCGATGAGCCGCGCCACACCGTGAGACAAGCGACCTTGCGAAAGAACCGTCTCGACGATCAAATTGCTCTCGGGAGCGGAGCGATGCGCCGTGACATCCCAGAAGGCTCGGAGGTGCCGGGCAAAGCGCAGCCTTTCCAAGTCGTCCGCCTTTTGCCAGAGAGACAGGATATGCGGGCGGATGGCGAGCGGCAGGCCTTGCCAGTCACCGCCGCTCGCTGCGATCGCACGCCGTTCGGTCTTAACAAGCGAAAGCAAAGACCGGGCAGTCGAGGGCAGCGGTTCGTCGGCAAGGAAGTCTCGTGCCGCCGCGACGTCCCGCCTGCCTTCGACGAACTGGCCGCGCCGCGATATCACTCTGTAGCGGCCGTGGAACCCTCTTGCCTCCATGCTCGCAACGGCATCGACCATCGAAAGGCTCGCGCCGATGAGCAGGATTTCTTCGCAATCCTTCAACCTGTCGAGTGCTGGCGCATCCCAGGGATTGACGGCAAAGCGCGGATCGCCGGCAACCGCGTTCCCATGCGTTGGTGGATCCGGCGCAAAAACGCCGAGCGCCAGCACTGCCTCGTCCGCTTCGACGACAAGGCCGTCGGTCGTCGAAACCTGGATTCGATGCGGGGTGGACGACAAAGTTGACGCCGAGGCGCGAATATGGTGCAGGCTCGATCCGAACCGGGCCTCGCCGACGGCACGCTTCAGCTCGTCGCGCACATAGGTTCCGTAAAGGTAACGCGGCGGACTGCTCGAGCCGATATTCTCCGGCGGCTGCCAGCCATTGGCGGCGGCCCTTTCTAAAAGCCATCGCGACAGATGGCCGGGATCGTCGGCATAGAGCGAGAAATTGTCGGCCGGTCCGTTGACCAGATGAGCCGGCTCGGTCGTGCTGTAGGCGACACCGCGACCGAGCTCTTCCCGCCGTTCGACGATGGTGATGGCGAGCGGCACTGTCGTTCGATCGAGAAGGTTGAGCGCCGTCAACGTCCCCGCAAAGCCGCCGCCGACGATAATGATGGAATGGTGAGGATGATGATCGATGCGCATGAAAACTCCTTCCCGCCGAGGGCAGGGAAACAGATTGGGATAGGAAAGCCGCGAATGACGGTCGTTGCCTGGCCAATTACTCCGCCGCGACAGCACGCGCCTGGCGCGCAGCGATGCCGGCTTTGACCAGCGGCGCGACATCACGCCCATAGGCGACGGTATCCTCGGTCGGATAGAAACCGCGCATCAGAAAGTTGGAGACGCCGGCGTCATAATAGTCGAGGAGTGCCTCGGCGACCTGGTCCGGCGTGCCGACCAGGGCCGTTGAGTTGCCGCCCGCCCCGCTTGCCGCCGCAACCTCCGTCCAGAGCCGCTTGTCGAGAACCTTGCCGCGCGCTGCGGCTTCGCGAAGCCGCAGCGAACCCACGTTGGACGGCAGTTTTTCGCCATTGCCGCCCGGCCGCGCGATCGATTTGACCCGATCGAGAATGGCGTCAGCCCTTTCCCATGCCTTGTCCTCGGTCTCGGCAACGACAATGCGGAAGGCGAGCGTGAAGCGGATGTCATCGGCCCGGCCGAACGGCGCTGCTGCTTGCCGCACCTTGCCGATTGTCTCGCGCACGCCGTCCAGCGGCTCGCCCCAGAGCGCGTAGATATCGGCGTGCTTTCCCGCCACCTTGAAGGCAGCCTCCGACGAGCCGCCGAAGGAGATCGGGATGCGCTGGCCGTGGACCGGCTTGACCTGCGAAAACGCACCCTTGAATTTGTAGAATTCGCCCTCGTGGTCGAAAGGCTCCTCGTTTTCCCAGACCTTCTTCAGCACCGTCAGATATTCATCGGTGCGCTCGTAGCGTCGGTCGTGATCGAGGAAATCGCCATCGCGCTGCTGGTCGGCGTCAGAGCCGCCGGTAATGATATGGACCCAGAGACGGCCATCGGAAAACTGGTCGAGCGTCGCAAGCTGACGGGCAGCCAGTGTCGGCGCCATGAAGCCGGTGCGGTGAGCCAGAAGCGCCCCGATGCGGCTGGTGTGGGAAAAGACATGCGCCGCGATCTGGTTGTTGTCAGGCCAGGTCGAGAATGCACCGATCAGCAACCGGTCTATACCGGCCTCTTCGGCCGCCCGGGCATGTCTCAGGATATAGTCCTTGTCGATAACAGGCCCCTGCGGTGGCACGATATCCGAACCTTCGCGGTTGGAGACATGCCCGATGAATTCCGAAGTCATGAAACAGCCTTTCCCACGAGGCGACGGGGCTAGAAAACCCTGCCTTCCTCCAGATGTGTCGTCGTTCCGTTGATGTAATAATCGCCGACCACGCGCGCCTTGTGCAGCAGCGGATTGTGGTTCAGAACCGTGCGGATATTGCGCCAGTGCCGGTCGAGATTGAGATGACGGGACGTGGCCGAGCCGCCGCCGAGTTCGAAGACATTGGTGGCCGCCCCAAGGGCGATCTGCGAGGCGACGATCTGCGTGCGTGCCGTCGTCAAAGCACTTTCGATCAGCGCCGCCTCCAGCCTGTCCGGATCTCCAGCACCGAAGGCCTCGACTGAGCGGTCGAGCGCACGGGCGCTCTCGCGGATCAGCGTGTCGACAGCAAACGAGCCAGCGGCGATCTCGCCCAATATCTTCTGAACGAACGGATCGGCATTGGCGGTTTCGGCCGCACTATGGGCGGCGGAACGCGCCTGCCGCCGCACGTAGTCGGTACCTTCGGCCACGGCGCCTCGGACGGCGCCGGCCATGGAAGCGGCGAGATGGAGCTGGCGCAGCGTCGAGGTGTGGCGCCCGACCAGCGTATCGAGGCCGCGCGTGGAGATTTCGTGCGGCAGCACTTTGACATCGTCGAGCAACACGCCGCCGCTTGCCGTCAGCCGCTGGCCCATCCCATCCCAGTCGTCGAGGATGGTGATGCCCTTCCGGTCGACCGGCAGGAGAAGGCTGACGAGTTCATCCTCGTCATTCCTGGCGCTGAAGGAGGCAAAGTCGGAAAAGGCGGTTCCCGTCGCGTACCACTTGCGGCCGTTGAGCCGGAAGCTTTCGCCTGACTTCGTCAGTCGTGTCGTCACTTCGCCAGGCCGTTTGGTGCCCTGCTCGGTGTGCGCACCGCCAAAGAGCTTGCCGGCAAGCACACGTCCGAGCTGGGTGCGGTCGATGGCCGAATTCGGGTTGAGAAGCAGGCTTTCGGTGAAATTGAAGTGGCTGCGGAGCGCATGGGCGACATTCGAGTCGGCTGCGCCAAGCGTCATGATCGTCTCAATGTAGTCGACGACGGAGCCCCCCGGTCCGCCGAGGGCGACTGGAATGCGCAAGGCCCCGAGCCCTGCCTCTTTGAACCGACGAAAGGCCTCAAACGGCAGCTCGCGCTCGAGATCGCGCTTCGCCGCTTCTCTGGCAATTTCGGCCGCAAGCTCCGGCACCTTGGCGAGCAGTGCGGCAAGGTCGGGTGCAACAGATGTGGACCCGGCGACTGGTGACAGGGCAGAAGGGGCGGTGTTCGGCATGCGGCGGAGACCTTCTCGGCACCAACTGGAACGATCGGCTGGATCCGCGATCTGCGGGTCCAGCCGGGGGGCTGTCAGGCGACGGCGCGTGTCAGCGGCACGACATTGTCGGCGCCGGACGCCGGGCTGCGCGGCACGCGGCCTTCGACCGGGTGGCTCGGATCGTTGAAACCGGGCGTCGAGGGGTGGCCGGTCGCGACCAGCCGATCGACCAGTGCCTCGTCCTCGGCATCGAGCTTGACGTCGAGCGCCCTGACGTAACTGTCCCAGTGTTCTTCGGTGCGTGGACCGGTGATGGCCGCTGAGATCAGCTTATTGTTCAGCACCCAAGCCAGAGCGAATTCAGTCGGGCTGATGCCCTTGCGGGTCGCGTGCGCTGCGATCTCCTTGGCGATGGCGATCGATTCCGGACGCCATTCGGTCTCCAGAATGCGCTTGTCACCGCGGCCGGCACGGGTATCGGCAGCCGGCTCCTTGCCGGGTTCGTATTTGCCGGTCAGCACGCCGCGGGCGAGCGGCGAATAGGAGACGACGCCAAGACCATAATATTGCGCGGCGGGAAGCTGCTCGGCCTCGGCCGTGCGGTTGACGATATTGTAGAGCGGCTGGCTTGCCACCGGACGATCGATGCCGAGCTGATCGGCAAGATGCGAGATCTCGGCGATGCGCCAGCCGCGGAAGTTGGAGACGCCGAAATAACGTAGCTTGCCGGCGCGGATGAGGTCGGCGATGGCACGCACCGGCTCTTCCAGCGGGGCGTCGAAGACGGCGCGGTGGAAATAGAGGATGTCGATATAGTCGGTGTTCAGGCGGCGCAGCGAATTCTCAACCGTCTCGATCACCCACTTGCGCGAATGGCCGCCAAGGTTCGGCCCCTTGGTGTGGGAATTGACGAATTTGGTCGCCAGGACCCAGTGATCGCGATGCGCCTTGATGCCGCGCCCGACCACCTCCTCGGACTTGCCGTCGTGATAGACGTCGGCGGTATCGATGAAGTTGATCCCCTGCTCGCGCGCCTTGTCGATGATGCGGAAGGCGATGTCATCTGGTGTCGGCCCACCGAACATCATCGTTCCCAAGCTGAGCGGCGAGACTTTCAGCGCGCTACGTCCGAGATAGCGATAATCGACCATTTCATTCTCCATTTATTGAGCGTGGTGACAGGCAACGGCGTGGCCGTCGGTGAGTTGGCGAAAGGTTGGGTCCTCGGTCCGGCAGATGTCGGTGGCCAGGGGACAACGGGTGTGGAAACGACAGCCGGCCGGCGGATTGTGCGGGCTCGGCAGATCGCCGGTGATGGGAGCCGCCTGCTTGCGGCGGCTCGGATCGGGAACGGCGGCAAGCAGCGCCTGCGTATAGGGGTGCTTTGCACCGCGCCAGAGATCGCTCGTCGACGCACTTTCAACGATGCGGCCGAGATACATGACGAGGACGCGATCGGCGAAGTAGCGAACGACCGACAGGTCGTGGGAAATGAAGAGGTAGGAAAGCGAGAGTTCGGTCTTCATCTCGGCGAGCAGATTGAGGATCTGCGCCTGGATGGAGAGATCGAGCGCCGAAACCGGCTCGTCACAGATCACCAGCTGCGGCTGCAGGATCAGCGCGCGGGCGATGCCGATGCGCTGGCGCTGGCCGCCGGAGAATTCATGCGGGAAGCGATCAAGCGCATCAGCCGGCAGGCCGACATGCTCTACCATCTGGGCGGCGATCGCTTCGCGCCGCTTGCGACCGCTGACCCCATGGACGGCGAGTGGCGCCGTCAGGATCGTGCGGATCGTCTGGCGCGGATTGAGCGAAGCGAAGGGATCCTGGAAGATCATTTGAACGCTGCGGCGAATTAACTGCAATTCCTTCGACGACATCGCCGTGACGTCACGCCCTTGAAAACGGACGCGGCCGGATGAGGGCGTGACGAGACGCATCAGCGACTTGCCGAGCGTCGACTTGCCGCAGCCGGATTCCCCGACCAATGCCACCGTTTCGCCCTCGGCAATCTCCAGTGATACGCCGTCGACGGCTCTCACCGTACCGGCGGCCCCGGGATAATGGGTCGAGAGACTATCGACCGACAGGAGCGACATGGGCTACCTCCGAAAGGACCGGAACATAGGGACAGGCGACCTGCCGCTCGGCGGAAACCGACAGCAGTTCCGGTACCGCGAAAGCGCAGGCCGGCCGCGCGACGGGACAGCGCGGGCGGAAGGAACAGCCTTTTTCGCCTGACGCCGAGACGATCGAACCCGGGATTTCGGAAAGCGGACCATCGCTATAGTGATAGTCGGCCTTCAGTCGCGGAGAGGCGGCAAGCAGCCCGCGCGTGTAAGGATGGTATGGCGTGTCGAAGACGGGGCCCGGAAAACCTTCCTCGATTTTACGTCCGGCATACATGACGACGACACGATCGGCCCATTGCGCCACGATGCCGAGGTCGTGGGTGATGAGGATGACGGCCATGTTCAGTTTGACGCGGAGATTGTCGAGCAGCTGAAGCACTTGCGCCTGGATCGTGACGTCGAGCGCGGTCGTTGCTTCATCGGCAATCAGGAGTTTCGGATTGCAGGCAACGGCAATCGCAATCATCACCCGCTGGCGCATGCCGCCGGAGAGCTGGTGCGGATAGTCATCGATGCGCCTGGCAGGTTCGGGGATGCTGACAAGCTCCAGAAGTTCGACCGCCCTGGCGCGGGCATGCCGACGGCTGAGATCCTCATGGATGCGCAGCACCTCGACGATCTGATCCCCGATTGTCAGCACCGGATTGAGCGAGGTCATCGGTTCCTGAAAGATCATTGCGATGTCGCGACCACGAATACGCCGCAGGTCCCGCTCGCGAAGCGACAGCAGGTCGGAGCCGTCGAAGGCGATTTGACCGCCAGCCCGCGCCTGCCTCGGCAGAAGCCCCATCAGCGCCAATGCCGTAAGGGACTTTCCCGACCCGGATTCGCCGACGATCGCCAGCATCTCGCCGGGATTGGCGGTGAAGCTTACGCCCTTGACGGGTTCGGCGGAGGGAAAGCGAACGGAAAGGTCGCGGACGTCAAGCAAGGCGGCCATCAGCGCTCCTCCGAAAAGCGCGGGTTAAGCGCGTCATTAAGGCCGTCGCCAATCAGGTTGAGGGCAAGCACGGTGAAGACGATGGCCAGGCCTGGCAGGGCCGTGAGATACCAAGCGGTGCGGATTACGTCACGGCCGGCGCCGATCATCGAACCCCAGGAGACGCGATTGGGATCGCCAAGTCCCATGAACGAGAGCGCCGACTCCATCAGGATTGCGCTAGCCACCATGACTGACGATGTGACGATCAGCGGCGGCAGGGCGTTGGGCAGGATTTCCCGAAAGATGATGCGCGCATGGCCAAAGCCGAGGCTGCGGGCGGCAAGCACGTAATCCTTCTCCCGGATCGCCCGGAATTCCGCCCGGGTCAGGCGCGCGACGGTCGGCCAGCTGACAATGGCGATGGCAACCGTCACCGTCCCGGTGGTCGGCTGAGCGATGGCGACCAACACCACCAGCAGGACAAAGCTCGGAATTGTCTGGAAGATCTCGACGAACTTGACGAGGATGTCGTCCACCAATCCGCCGAAATAGCCAGCGGTCGCACCGATCAATATCCCGGCCGAAAGCCCGAGCAGTGTCGCGGCAATGCCGACGGTCAGCGAAATGCGCGCCCCATGCAGGATTCCGGCAAGTACGTCACGGCCCATCGAATCCGTACCGAGCGGGTAGGCCACATCCTGGCCGGGCCAGAGAAACGGTCTCGCCACCATTTCCATCGGATCGCCCGGATAGATCAGCGGCGCGAGAAGCGCCGAAAGGGCAACGACCAGCAGGAAGGCAACGCCGAACAATGCGTTGGGATTGGACAGGAAAACCTTGAACTCCCGGCGCAAGCCCCGCCAGGCGGTGCCGTGAACGGCGGAAGCACGCACATCCGGCGCGTGAATGTGGGTCCAGCGCGGTTGGGCCGTCGGTTGGGTTGCGGGGCGTGCGGACTCCGCCCTTGCCGGCGGCGCGAGATCGATTGTCTCTGCCGCATAGGTTCCAAGTTTATGACTGTTCATCGACTTGCTCCAATTCGGGGATCGATCCAGGCCTGCAGAAGATCGACCGCCGCATTGGCGACGATCACCATGAAGGATGAAAGCAGCAGGATACCGAGGAGGACGCTGAAATCGCGCGCCATGACGGCCTCGAAGGCAAGCCGGCCGAGACCCGGCCAGCTATAGACCGTTTCGACGACGACGGCGCCGCCGAGCATGCCGCCGAAGTGCATGCCGGCCATCGTCGTGATCGGGATCAACGCGTTGCGCAGAATATGGCGTGTGATCAGGAAAAAGGGCGCCACGCCTTTGGCGCGGGCCGTGCGAACGAAATCCTGCGACTTCACTTCCAGCATGGCAGCACGTGTCAGGCGCGCATAGATGGCCAGATAGAAGAGGGCAAGCGACGTCGCCGGCAGCACCATGTAGCGGGCACGGTCGAGGACCGCGGGCAGTCCGGTCAGCCGTGAGCCGATGGTGCTATCGCCGCCGCTCGGCAGCCAGCCTAGCTTGACCGAGAACAGCAGGATCAGCATCAGCCCTATCCAGAAGCCTGGAATGGAATAGAAAAGCAGCGAGACGATCGAGATTAGGCGATCGGCAACCCGGCCGGAAAATGTCGCCATCAGCGAGCCAAGCAGGAGACCGACAATGATGGCGATCGCCAGGGCGGCCAGCATCAGCATCAGCGTGCCCGGCAAACGCTGACCGATGAGATCGGCGACCGGCATTCCATAGCGCGGCGAAAAGCCGAGGCTGAAATGCGCGAGATTGTTCAGGTAGTTTGCCAGTTGAACGAGAATCGGATTGTCGAGCCCGAAACGTTCACGCAGGGCGGCCATGGTCTCGACCGTCGCAGAACCCGATTCAGCCGCCATGACATCTGCGGCATCGCCGGGCGCGAGCTTCAACAGAAAGAAATTCAAGACGACAATACCGAGCATCGTCGGAACGGCCTGGAGGATCGTCTTTCTGATGGTGCGGCCGAGCCGCCCGTAAGCTGACATTGCCTTTTCCTCGCCGCTTGAGAAGATTTGGGCTTCGCGATGCAATAGTAGTTGACTAAATCTGTAGGTTTTGTCAAATCCGTATTGGTAATTATTTCCAAAAACCGCGCAAATGCCGGCTAAATTCGGAAATCTTTGCTTTCCAAAAGTCATCTTTCGGAATGATTTATCACTAATTCTTTCGTGGCAGGTAAAAAACTCTACAAGAGGGCCTGTCGTTGGAAAGTCGAAACAGCAAGGGCCGCCGACACCCACGCGGCCCGCAGACGAGGGTTGAACCTATGGCAGTATTTCCGGCATCCACGCGCCGCAGCTTTCTCCTTGCTTCCGTCGCCCTCGGCGTGACGGCGACGGCCCGCCTCCCAGCCCTTGCAGCACCCGCGCGCGGCGGCACGGCAACGCTCCTGCTTTCGGCAGAACCGCCGGTGCTGACGACCATCGCCAACACGGCCTTCAACTCGGTCTATGTGTCGCCGAAAGTCATCGAAGGACTGCTGACCTATGACTTCGATCTCAATCCGAAGCCGCTTCTGGCCAAGGAATGGTCGGTCAGCCAGGACGGACTGGCCTATACCTTCAAGCTGCGCGACGGCGTGAAGTGGCACGACGGCCAGCCGTTCACATCGGCCGATGTCGCCTTCTCCATCAAGACGCTGAAGGAAGTTCATCCGCGCGGCCGCAACACTTTCCTCAACCTGGTTGACGTCCACACCCCTGATCCGCTGACGGCTGTGTTGACGCTTTCCAAGCCTGCGCCCTATTTGATCACGGCGCTTGCGGCTTCCGAAACGCCGATCGTGCCACGTCACATCTACGAGGGCACCAAGGTGGCCGAAAACCCCGCAAACCTTGCGCCGATCGGCACCGGGGCCTTCAAGTTCAAGGAATGGATCCGCGGCAGCCATATCGTCTACGAGCGCAATACCGACTATTGGGATCAGCCGCGCCCCTATCTCGATCAGCTTATCGTCCGTTTCATTCCCGATGCAGCAGCACGCTCGATCGCCATCGAGACCGGCGAGATCGATCTAGCGCCCTCCACACCCGTACCGCTCAGCGACCTGGAACGCTTCAAGTCCCTCCCCGATATCGCTTTCGAGCCGCGCGGTTATCAGTATGCCAATGGCATCAGCCGCATCGAATTCAATCTCGAGCGTCCCTTCTTCAAGGATATCCGCGTGCGGCAGGCTTTTGCCCACGTCATCGACCGGAAAGTCATCCTCAATACCATCAACTACGGCTATGGCAGCACCATCCCCGGCCCGATCAATCCCAACCTGACGAAGTGGTACGATCCGGATCTGAAAACCTATCCGATCGATCTGGCGACAGCCGAAAAGCTGCTTGACGAGGCCGGTTACCCGCGCGGCAGTGACGGCATTCGCGCGCGTATCAATCTCGACTATGTGCCGAGCGCAGAAAGTTACCCACGCGGCTCCGAATATATCCGCCAGGCGCTCGCCAAGGTCGGTATCGACGCGACGGTGCGCAGCCAGGATTTCGCCACCTATACCAAGCGTATCTATACCGACCGCGATTTCGACTTCGCTTTCGAGGGAATGAGCAACCTCTTCGATCCGACCGTCGGCGTACAGCGCCTCTATTGGAGCAAGAACTTCAAGCCCGGCGTCCCCTTCTCGAACGGTTCGGCCTACAGCAATCCCAAGGTCGACGCGCTGCTGGAAGCCGCCGCAATCGAGGTCGACCCGAACAAGCGGGTCGAGCAGTGGCGTGAGATCCAGCGGATCCTCGTCGAAGACCTGCCGGCGATCGATATCGTCAGCCAGCCGGAGCTGACCATCTACAACAAGCGCATCGCCGACCACACGATCGGCGGCGAAGGGGTCTCAGGCAGCCTCGCCTACGCCTATGTGGCGGCATCCTGAGCGACGAGCCAACGATCAAGCGGAGGACAAACATGTCCGTTCAACATCTTCCCGGCTCCATCGTCGGCCTGCCGAAATTCGCCGCCCCGACGGACTTTCCTGAGAGCCCGCTGTCGCAGGCTCTTAAACAGCCGGTTCTTCTCGGTCTCTTTCTGCCGATCCAGGCGGGCGGCTGGACGCAATCGACGCTCGAACGCTCGACGGACTGGCGGTTCGACTACAACAAGGCCCTAACTCTCAGAGCCGAGGAACTGGGCTTCGATCTCGTCTTTGCCCTGTCGCAATGGCTGCCGAAGGGCGGCTATGGCGGCGTCTTCGACGGCCAGGCACTCGACAGCTTCGTCTCCACGGCGGCTCTTGCGGGCCTGACCAAGAAGATCATGCTGATCTCCACCATGCACGTGCTCTACGGTCCGTGGCATCCCCTGCATCTGGCAAAGTTCGGTGCGACGCTCGACCACATCACCGGCGGGCGCTGGGGTATCAATGTCGTCACCGGCCACCGCGCGGTCGAGCACGAGATGTTCGGCTGGCCGCGCATCGAACACGACAAACGCTACGACCTTGCGGCCGAATTCCTCGAAGTCGTCCAGCGGCTGTGGAGCGATACAGAGAATTTCTCCTTCGAAGGCGAAAGCTCTTGGAAGCTCGGCGGCGGCTTCGTGACGCCGAAACCGAATTTCGGCCGCCCGATCCTCGTCAACGCCACCGGGTCCGATGCCGGCATTGCCTTTGCCGGACGCTACTCCGACATCGTCTTCATCACCAGTCCGACGGGCGCCGACATCGACAGCGCGCTGCAGTCGCTGCCAGCCCACACCAAAAGGGTCAAGGACGCTGCGACCGATGTCGGCCGCACCGTGCGCACGCTGCTCAATCCGATGGTCATCTGCCGTCCGACCGAGAAAGAGGCATGGGCCTTCGCCGATCGCATCGTCGCGCATGCCGACCAGCGCTCGCCACAGGGTTTCCAGTCGTTGAATTCCGACGCGCAAGCTTGGAAGGGCCGCGATCCGCAGGACGCCTATCGCTTCGTCGGCGGCAACATCAGGGTGATTGGATCGCCCGAGAGCGTCGTCGACCAGTTCGTCAAGCTGAAGGCAGCCGGCGTCGACGGTTTGCAACTCAGCTTCTTCGATTTCCGCGACGATCTCGAATTCTTCGGCAGCGAAGTGCTGCCGCTGATGAAACAGGCGGGGCTGCGCCACTGAAAGGGACGATCATGATGAGCAATGTCATTTCGGAAATCTGGTATACCCGCTGCCCGGTGCCGACGCCGGTCGGCCTCGCCGCACAGCTCGGCTACCTCGAGGAGAACTTCCGCCAGGAAGGGGTGACGCTGAAATCGATCATCGACTCGCCCGATCGCAGCATCCGCCAGAGCCATTTCAACCACACGCTCGACTGGTCATTCCGCCATGGCGGCAATGTGCCGCCGATCCGCGCCCGATCGGAGGGCCGCAAGACCCGGCTGGTCGGCATTACCTGGACCGATGAATTCCAGGCGATCATCACGCTGCCGCAGACCGGCATCAAGACCACGAGAGATCTCAAAGGCCGCCGCTTCGGCATCGCCCGTCGCCCGGAGGGCATTGTCGACTTCATGCGGGCGACCGCGCTGAAGGGCCTCGTCTCCGCTCTTTCGCTTGAAGGGCTGGAACTTGCAGATGTCGAGGTCGTCGACATCGCGCTTGCCGATTCCGTCCTTGCGAGCCAGGAAGGCCCTTCTCTCTTCGGGTTGAAGCGCCGGCAGGCTTATGGCGAGGAAATCGCGTCGCTCATTCGCGGCGAGGTGGATGCGATCTACGTCAAGGGAACGGCGGGCATCAACGTCGCCAATCTGGTTGGCGCCGTTCAGGTCGCCGAATTCGGCTTCCATCCCGATCCGAAGATCCGCATCAATTCCGGCTCACCCCGTGTGCTGACCGTGGACGAACTGCTTGCCGAAGAACGTCCCGATCTGGTTCACCGGCTGCTGGAATCGATCTTCAAGGCGAGCGCCTGGGCCGAAGCGCATCCGGAAGAGACACGTCGCTTCGTCGCCCGCGAAGCCGGCGCGACCGAAGAACAGGTGCTTGCCGCCAATGGTCCGGAGGTGCACCGCCACCTCGGGCTCGGTCTGCAGCCCGAACTGATCGACGCCGTCGGCCATTATAAGGATTTCCTGCATGATTTCGGCTTCCTCGCTGCCGACTTCGATATTGCCGAGTGGGTCGATCGCCGTCATCTCGAAGCCTTCGCCAATCGCGCCGTAGCCTGAGAAGAAAGGCATGTGAGACCATGTTGCAGGAAGCAATCGATCCCATCGGCAAGGCGCGGCGGCTGGCCATCGACTTTTCCGAGCGCGCGGCGCATTTCGATGCGACGGGAGAGTTTCCCTTCGAAAACTTCACCCATCTCTACGAGGCCGGCCTGCTCGGCCTCGTGACGGCCAGCGAACATGGTGGCTATGGCGGCGGTCTGGTCGAAGCACAGGCCGTCATCAGCGAGATCGCCCGTGGCGAACCGTCGACCGCGCTGGTGCTCGCCATGCACTACAACAGTCACTACAGCCTGCGCCGCTTCGGAAAGTGGCCGGACCATCTGGCGCAGCGGGTCTTGTCGGCAAACTGTCTCGGACCTGCCCTCATCAACGCCGCGCAGGCCGAACCCCGCATCGGCTCGCCTGCCCATGGTGCCCTTCCCGAAACGGTCGCCAGGCGCGACGGCGACAGCTGGCGGATTACCGGCCGCAAGACTTACGTCACGGGTATTCCGATCTTGAGATGGGTATCGCTGCTGGCGCTCACCGACGAGCCGGAGCCACGACTGGCGTCCTTCCTCGTCCCGACCGACAGCCCCGGCTTGCGGATAGAAAAAACCTGGAACGCCGCCGGCATGCATGCGACGGCTAGCGACGATATCATTCTTGACGATGTCGTCATCCCATTTTCAGATGTAATCGAGGCGCAGCCCGCATCGGAACCGATACAGCGTGAAGAGCATGCGACGGCCTTCTTCTTTTCGCTGATCGGCGCCGTCTATCACGGCGTTGCCTTGTCCGCGCGCGACCGCGTGTTGTCGTTTGCCGCCCGCCATACGCCGGCAAGCCTCGGCGCGCCGATTGCGACGGTGCCGCGCATCCAGGACGGACTGGGGGAGATCGAAGTCCGGCTCGCGACCAGCGCCAGGCTGCTCCGATCACTCGGCGAAGATGTCGATGCCGGCAAGGCAGTCGGCATGGATGGCATGAACGTTCGCCATGTCGTCATCGACAATAGTGTCGCGGTAACGAGCCTGGCCCTCGACCTGGCAGGCAATCCCGGCCTGAACCGCGACTTCCAGCTCGAGCGCCAGCATCGCGATGCGATGACCGCCCGCTCGCACGCGCCACAGAACCATATGATCCGAACGATCGCCGCAAAGAATGCCCTTGCACGTTTAGCGGCGACGGGGGTCTGACGAAGGCTGAAGATTGCGGCGGCTTCAACCGTTCGCATGTTTCCAACGAAGCGCTGCGGGGACCTCGCTTTTGCAAGCTCCCCTGAATATTTCTCTTCAAGCGACCGCGCTCAGCTGCTGAGCCGAGAAATCAACCAGCAATACTGCGATTTCGAAGCCACGGCGCTGAAGCCAATGCGCAACCGTGCGCGCCCGCACCCCAAGCGGGTCGTCGATGAGGACGACGCGCGCACCGCGAACGGCGATGGTGCGGTAGGCGACGCCGAGCAACTGGCCGCCCTCCGACGAAAGCGTCCCGTCGAGATGGCTCTTTTCGAACTCCTCGGGCGTGCGCACATCAAGGAGATAGGTCGTCCGGCCGGGATCGTGCGCCCACTTGCGGGCGGTGGCGACATCGATCTCGGGAAAACGGTCATCGGCGCTTAGTGTCTGGAGATGCGCGCGCGCGAAATCGAGCGCCGCGGCACTTGCCTCGCCGTAGACACGGGTCCTGCCGGTTTCGAGTTCCAGGCCGGCGCCCGTCCAGGCCTTGGTCCCCTCATGCAGGTAGGAGACCTGATTGGCGACCTTCGCATCGATCAGCGTCTGCGCGCCGAGGATAGCGCGCGGCAGCCCGGCGCAGGACACGACAACCTTGGTTTGTTCGGACGGCACGACGTCCTTGAAGCGCAACAGCAGCTCGGCACCCGGCACGCTGACCGCGCCGGGGACATGATCGCGGCTGAATTCGGCAACGGTGCGCGTGTCGATGACGACGACATCCTCCCCCGCATCGCGCAGCCGCTTCAGCTCTTCAGCCGAAATGACCGGCGTGTTCCTTTCGTCGCGTACGGCAAGCGAAAAATCGACGCCCGGCGTATCGAATGTCGGAAGGGAAGCCTCTGCTTTCGCCGTCCAGGCGGGAATGCCGCCCTCGAGCGCGAAGACATTCGCCCATCCTGCCTTCTCCAGTTTTTCGGCAAGCAGCGCAGCGGCGCCATCACCTCCATCGGCAAGAACGGTGCGCACGACGCTGCGCGGCACGAAGCGGCCGATCTCGCTTTCCACAAACTCGGCCGGCAAATTGGTGGCGAAGAGAGGTGATGCATAGCCGACGACTGCCGGGTCTCTGATGTCGAATACCGCCAGTTCCTCACCGTCTGCGAGCCAGTTGCGGAATGTATCTCGGGAGATTGTCTTCTGGGTCACGCTGGGCCTCCATAACGGCTTTGATGTTGATCTCTGAAAGATATTGGGCGGCCAGGAGAGGCGTGAACCACGTCTCCCCACCTGCTTCATCGTGGCGACCGCAGCATCAGCTCTCCGGGCTGAGCCATATCTGGCCGAAGCTGTTGTTGATGCCCTGCGCGCCGGGTGCGAAGTTCTTGACCTTCTTGCTTGCAATGATCTGCGAGCCGGCTGCGACCAGATCGACGGAGACCACATCCTCGTGAATGATGCGCTGGAACTGATACCAGAGGTCGCGTCGCTTTGCCTCGTCGGGCTCGACCGCCGCCGCTTCGAGAAGCCGGTCCACCTCGGGATTGACGTAGTGGCTGGCGTTGGAGAAGACGAGACCGATCTTGAAGTTCTTCGACCAGTATGCACGCTGCACACCGAGGCTCGGATCGAAGGTGTTCGAGAGGGATTCGATGACAAGGTCCCATGCGCGATCCGTGTAAACGGTCTTGAGGTAGGTCGCGAGATCGAACTTGAGGATCTCGGCCTCGATACCGACGACGGCAAGGGACTGCTTGATGAAGTCGGCGTAAGAGGGCGTGAGGAAAGAGTTATAGGCGAGACGAAGCTTGAAACGGCTGCCGTTTGCGCCTCTGGGATAGCCGGCCTCATCCAGAAGTTTTTCCGCGAGTTTCGGATCCGGCGTCCGGGCCTTGATGCTCGGATCATACCATTTCGGCAATGCAGTGCTGACCGGGCTCGGCGATACGGCGCCATAGCCATACAGCGCAATATCCAGCAATTTCTGCAGATCGATGGCATGCGCGATCGCCAGCCGAACCTCGCGCTTGGTGAGAATCTCGTTCTCATAGTTGAAGAACAGCTGCTGCTGCGGGCCGGAATAGGCGTAGGTCGTCGTATCCACGACCAGGTTAGGATTGGCCTTCAGGCGCTCGATGTCCGACAGGGGTACCGGGTTGGCGCCAATGTCGATTTCACCGGTTTCGAGCGCGGCAGCGCGAGCGGAGGGATCGAGGATGACGCGAAGGACGACCCGGTCGAGATAGGGCTTGCCTGCGTCCCAATAGTTCGGATTGCGGTCGAAGATCAGATGACTGCCCGGCACCCACTCCTTGAGGATGAACGGTCCGGTTCCGATCGTCTGCGCGAGCTTGGGCTGTTCCTCCGGCTTGAAGGTTTCATAGACATGCTTCGGCACGATCGGCGATTCCGAACTGCTGAGTGCTGTGATCAGATATGGCGCGGGTTTGGAAAGGACGACAATCGCCGTATGGGGATCTGGCGTCTCGACCGCAGTCACGTTCTGATAGGTAATGCGTCCGCGGGGATGGGCTTCCTTCAGCCGAAGGATCGAGAAGGCCACGTCGGCAGCGGTGAAGTCTGCGCCGTCATGCCATTTCACACCCTCGCGCAGCTTAAACGTATAGCGCAGCTGATCGTCGCTGACCGACCATTCCGTCGCCAACAGCGGGATCGGCTTGAGGTCGTAGTCAAAGTCGAACAGGCCCTCATTGATCTTCGGCCCAATCGCCTGACCGGTGCCTGAGGACGTGTTGATGGCGATGAGCGCGCTCGGGTCGGGATAATAGGCCCAATTGAGCGTACCGCCCCTGACCGGTGTTTCAGCGGCGGCTTCAGCAAAACGAGGCAGGCCGGCCATTGCGAGGCCCGCCCCGCTTGCAAGTAGCAACTGATTGAACTGGCGGCGATTGATCGACATAGGCTGCTCCGAAAGCACAAACGCGGCAGGCCGCGGACGGAGCCCCATGCCCCGCTGTCCGGATGATCCCTTCACAGCCCTCCAACTCAAAGGCAGATTTTCTATCGCGCTTTGAAAGCAAAGCTTGTCAGCGTTTCGAGCCTGTCCCCGGATCGACGCAACGATCGAGCATCTGAGGAGCCGTCGATCTACCGGTCAATCCGGCCGAGCAGCCGTCGCGCATTGCCGCCGGCAATAAGCGCCTGCGCCGCCGCGTCGAGGCCGGCCGTCTTGAAACTCCTGCTCAGGGATTGTTGCGAGAGCGACGGCAGGATCGGCCAGTCGGTTCCGGCAAGCACTCTGTCGGGACCGAAGAATTCCGCGAGAATGGCGATGATCGAGGGATCGTCGCCCATCGTATCGAAATAGATATTCGGCCTTCGGCCCTCGGCGCGGTTCTGCCTGGAGTAACGGCCGCCGCGTGATGCCTGCACGATGGCGCCGAGGCCAAGGGTCGCGAAAACGAAGTCGAGGTCGGGAAATTCGTCCAGCAGGCCGCTCTCCAACACCGACAAAAAGGCGACGCCGTTCATCAGCCCACGGCCAAGGGAGTTGCCAAGCTTGCCGGCGCCTGCGATCAGAATATCCGCCTGCGGTGCGTTGACCGGATGCACGAAGACCGGTCGTTTGAACCTGGCTGCGACCGCAAGTGTCGGCCGCACACTGGCGTCGCCCAAGAATTTTCCGGCACGAGAAGAATCGATGACAAGGCCTGACAGGCCGAGTTCGCCGAGCGCTCGCGCTGCCTCGCGCGCAGCGATCTCTCCTGAGAAAGGATCGACGGTCGCCAATGCGGCAAGGCGCCCCGGATTGGCCTTGACCAGTCCGGCCAGCCAATCGTTGACCTTGGAGATCACCTCGGCATCGACCGGTTCTGCCACGCCGAACAGGCTTTCAATCGTTGTACTCAACACCGCAAGCGATACACCAGCCGCTTCGAATTCGTCGAGCAGCTCGGCCGGATCGACGATCTTCCTCAGGATATCGTCGGGAAGCCCGGAGGATATGCGCCTGGCGCCATCAAGGCCCCATTCCGGCGGCCAGAGGTGAGTATGAATATCGACGATGTCCAATCTGCCGCTCATGCGCTGCCGCTTTCCTTGAGATAACGATCTGATGATGAAGCTTGCTGCGTCAGCCCGAAGCGCTCCCGCAGGCTTCCACGCTCATAATGCCGCGGGAATATGCCGGCATCCTGCAGGCGCGGGACCACTTGTTCGACGAAGTCAGAGAGATCGTCGGGCAGGACCGGAGCCTGGATGTTGAAACCGTCGACGATGCCGGAACGCCACCAGGCGATGATGTCGGCCGCCACATCGTCAGCCGTGCCGGCCACGAGCCTGTGGCCGCCCTCCACGCGCCGGACGAATTGCCTCGGCGTGATACGCTCGTGGTGCGCAAGTTCGGCTAGAGCCTGCGAGAAACCTGCCGGGCGCTGTTGATCGGCCGTCGTCGTGAAGAGATCGCCGGGGACCGGCGCATCGGGATCAAGCGCGCCATAGTCGATCCCGGCATCCCTGGCGAAGCGCCGCAACAGCCCCTCCTCGCTGCCTGTCCCCGACACCGCCTCGTGCCGCTCCAACGCCTCTTCCCGGCTGCGCCCGATGATCGGAACCAGACCGGGAACGACCCTCAAAGAGCCGACGTCACGCCCCTTCGCGATGGCCCGCTTTTGGAGTTCGTCACGAAAGGTGCGAGCCGCCGATAGCGACAGCAGCGAGCAGTAGATCATCTCGCCATAGGTCGCAGCAAAATCGAGCCCCGGCCCGGAGGCTCCCGCCTGGCCGATGAGGGCGCGCCGTTGCCGGTCGCGAGGCACGTTGAGCGGCCCGGCGACATTATAGAATTCGCCCCTGTGCCCGATCGGACGGGCAAAATCCGGATCCCAAAGCCCAGCCTGTGGGTCGGCTGGCCGACGCAGCTCCCAGCTATCCAGCAACGCACCGACCACCGACATGAATTCATGTGCCTGCCTGTAGCGCGCCTCGCGCGGCGGCAAAGGCGCAGAGCCATAATTCGCCGCAACGGCGGGGTTGAAGGACGAGACGATATTGCAGATGACGCGGCCGCCAGAAATGTGATCGAGGGTCGCCAGCCGGCGCGCCAGATCATAGGGCGCGCTGTAGGTGGAGGAAACCGTAATCTCGAAGCCGATATCTGGCACGGCAACAGCAAGCGCCGTCGACAGGGTCAGCGGTTCGAAGCTGTGCAGCGGCCGCTGCGCAGGATCGGCGCCGAGCGCCGGATGATCTGAAAAGAACACCGCATCAAGGGTGCCGGCATGGGCAATCCTGGTCGTCCGCAGATAATGGTCGAACTCTGCGAAGACGAGTGGCGAACCGCCGACATGGCGCCAGGAATCGGCAAGATATCCGGTACTGTTGATACCGGCCGTAAGGATAAGTCGCTTTGGCATGAATAACGTGTCCGCCTGCGCTGCATTGCTCGGGACGACGGTGGCGCGCGTCTTTTCGGACGCACAGAGGATGCTGTAACACTGTGAATTTTGCAGTCGCCGCAGCCCGTTCAGTTATCCTCAGGATGTGGGTCGCCGGAAGGCAGAATTTCTTTTGCGTTGGAAAAGAATAATTTGTTTGCTGATGCTGCTGTCGGAAATCAAGGCCCGGGTGCCACTTTGACCCAGGCCCGAAAGCCGCAAAGCTCTCAAATTAGAAATATTTTCTCCAATTACAGGGAGAATTTGGCATCGATGGGAATGGTCTCCCGCATCCTCTCCCCATATAGTCTATAAAATTAATAGACTATAACGTGCCTCAGTCGAGTGCACTTCGCAAGAGGGCCGATTTTATCGGATGATCGCAATGGCCAAACAGGTGATCGAATATGCCGGGGTTCCGGTCGGTATCGTCGTTCCAGACAAGGACTTGCTGAAGTTCATCGCCGTGAAGTTTCATGTTCATGACCTCGATGGCCAGCACTTTGCCTCGCCGTCGGACGTGCTGCGGGCAATCCACAAACTGATGTCGGCATCAAACGCCGGCGTTCATCGCGCCGCCTAATCGGAGAGACACCATGGGCAGGCTACGCCAATTCTTCCGGCTTTCCGCACTGCGCGATGATCTTGAAACGAGGTTGCTTGCTCGAGAGTATCGCTCCCTGCTCCTCGACGACCATTTCGAAGACGGCACGGACAAGGAACTCCAATCGAAATGCGCCGAGCTCACCATCGAAATCTCTTCGCGCCGGTATAGGCACTGCCATTGAAAGAGCTTGCTGCTCCCCACACCATGGCAGGAACAGCGCCGTCAGCCCTCAACAGATGATCTTCAACATCATCGACAACAAAACGTTGCAACGTTCAACCAGGACGACAAGACATGCAAAGCAGATTTTTCGCCCGAAGAGCCGTCGCGTTGCGAACCACGTTGAGAGCAGCTGTTCTGGCTGCCATCATCCCGCTTGCGTTCCAGAATATGGCGCTTGCAGACCAAAACGTGCTGCTGTCCTACGAGGCGACGCCCTCCGCAGGCTTCCATCTGCCGCGGCTTTCCCAGGCCAGCTATGATGATCGAGCGGCATTTTCAGCCGAAGTGCTAAAGGAGATCGTGCCGAAGATCATAACAGCCAATGGTATCGACCCTGCGACCTTGGAGACAGAGGTGACGCCCGGCGGGTATCTCCTGAAAACCAATGCGTCACTTCAGACCGAGGGGGATCTTGATGACACCACGGCTGATCGACTTGCCGGCTCCCTGGGCTACGTCTTCCGCCAATATAGCGTCCTTGCCTCTCGCCTCAACGACACAACAGGTAAGACGGGCTTTGTTGTCGTGCGGTTTCACCAAGACAGCCTTAACGCCACCGTCGCGCAGAAATTCTTCGAGGCAGCAGACGCAACGGAAAAGGGCTTGGGCGGCGGATACACCGTGTTCGGAGACGAACAGATCTTCCTCAATGTGACGAATTCCGAAGGAAGGCCTTATAGCGGCCTTGATGACGCAAACTTCCAAGACGGCCTGAAACGCGCTGCCGCATCCTTTGGTGATCCCGCACCGGAGGTGTCTTCTTCCGGCAAGGCAACCGCACGCTTTATTGGGAATGATTGGGAGAAGTCAAAGAGAGGCGAGGACTATCAAAGTCTGCTCGGCGGACCGGACGGTGAATTGGTGAAAAAGCTCGACGAGATCAGTAAAGACTATGCATCCCTCGTCGCAAAGACAGCTGAAAGCAAGGGCTGGAACCGAGATGAATGAGGGCATGTGCGAGGCGCCCAGCACACTTTCCGCGCTTATTGCCTCGTCTGGCTCCGTCTCTGGCGAAGAAACGACCGTTCGCTTCGGCCATCCCGGCATCGATCTCGACAACAGGGAATATTAGCAAGCGATGACAACTTTGAATGAGTACCTCCGACAGAAGCGAGAGGCACTACTCGATCGACGGGCGCGCGTCAGAAGGGGCGAACTGGGCGTGGTCACATTGAAGGCCAGTGCGAGCGCTGAGGGCCGAAGTGGCATACGTCGTATCCGAATTCGGGATTTTCAGGTCATTTCCGACAGCCCGCCCGATTTCGCAGGCTACAATCTGGGTCCGTCGTCTCCAGAACTGCTGCTCGGCGCGCTCTCGAGCTGCCTGACCCATACCTTTCTGATCCACGCTTCCGATCAGGGCGTGCCGCTTGAATCGCTGCATGCGGAAGTCTCCGCCACGATCGATCCGCGTGCAGGTGCAGAAGGACATGAAGACATTCCCGTCTATCCCCAGAACATCAACTACCTGGTCACGCTGGTATCTCCCGCAAGTACCGCGGACATCGCCAGACTGCAGGCGACCGTGGAAAAGCTCTGCCCAATCCTCAATCTCCTGAAACGCGGAAACGAAGTCCGCGGGCAGTTGGATCACCAGCAACCTGGCCATCAGACCAGCGTCGACTGATGACCGTATAGTCATGCGTCAGCACCACGTCACACGTTGCTGAGACATTGATTTACCGTTGTAAGCTCTAGATGTCGCTAAGGCTATCGCCGCGCGCTATTCCGATCAGGGTCGGATCTGCGATGTATCCGAGGTCGTAATATCTGTAGAGTTTCGCAAATTCAGACCTGAATTTATCCTCGCTGCTGTTCGGCAGAGTGTAAGGAATTACACCGGGGCTCAGCGTTGGCAGATGCCTTATTGCTGTGAGGTAGGCTCGTATAGCAGCGTAATCCTTGACAATGATTCCCAAATCGTTTGTCGTGAGACTAAGAATTAATTCCCTGGAAAATACGATGTTTTCCATGGTGTTAGAAGCCTTTGTCTCGAGGGAGATGATCGCGCTTGAAATCCCTCTTCGGACGGCACTGTCCCTGAGGCTTTCCGCCTCTCCGTTGAAACCAGAGATTATAAAGTGCCGTGGGAACTGACTATGAAGGTCTGCCATCTTCTCGGTAATGTAGTCTCCGCCATGCGGCGAACCGAGTACGAGGATCGTGTCGCGTTTTTCGCCGCGAGGGAGGCGGTCTGCTAGTTGCGAGAGGTCATTCATCGTGAGTTCTCTCCGACTGCTTTGTTTCTCCATCGAGAGCCGTGCCCTCGAAAATTTGAGTATCCCAGGTTCAAGAAAACGTGTGGATGCTATCGCCGCCATTGATATAATACCGATGACCCAAAGACCGGTTATCCACCAGGACGAGGGTGCGTCATTACTGAACTGCTAGTCGTCTGATGCGCCGCCAAATTCGGGACGGAGGCGATGAGCGAGCGGGTGTAGGGATGCTGCGGATGGTCGAATACCTGCTCCACCGATCCGCTTTCGACGATTACCCCATCCTTCATGACGGCGATCCGGTGGCTCATATGCTGGACGACACCCAGATCATGCGAGATGAACATCATCGAAAGCCCCAGCCGCTGCTGAAGATCGGCCAGCAGATCCAATACCTGCGCCTGCGTCGTCACATCCAGCGCAGAAACCGGCTCGTCGCAGATCAAAAGCTTTGGTTCTGCCGCCAAGGCCTGCGCAATCGAGACGCGTTGACGCTGCCCGCCGGAAAGCGCGGTCGGGCGGCGGGCAAGCAATTCCGGCGCAAGGCCCACCATCTCGATCAGCTCCGCCACCTTCCGCCGGCGTGCCGCCTTGTCGAGGCTGCCGAGCAGCCGTAGCGGCTGCTCTATGATGCGCTCGACGGTAAAGCGCGGATCGAATGAACTCAAAGGATCCTGACTGATCGTCTGGATGCCGGCTCGCACCGGCCGGCGCGCGGCTTCGGTCAGCGCACTCCAGGGGCGCCCGTCGAAGAGCACGTCGCCGCTATTCGGGCTGCGCAGCGCCAGCGCGATCTTGCCAAGCGTCGTCTTGCCGGAGCCGGATTCACCGACAATGCCCAGCGTTTCTCCACGACCGATCTGCAACGACACATCCCTGACCGCTTCCAAGAGGCTGCCGTCGGGACGCAGGAAGCTGACGGAGACATTTCGGACCTGCAGCAGCGGCCCTCCATCCACCGGCGCGCGGCTGTAGACCGGCGCGTCATCCGGCGCGCTTAGGCGCCGGCCACGCGTGGCGCCGGTCGGTACCGCAGCCAGCAGGCGGCGGGTATAGGTGTGCCGGGGAGCGGACAGCACGTCTTGCGCCGGGCCGGATTCAACGAGACGGCCATTCTGCATGACCGCGACGCGGTCAGCCAGTTGCGCCGCAATGGCGAGATCATGGGTGATCAGAAGAACGCCGAAACCGGCGCTCGCGAGTCCCTTGAAGACCGATAGAACTTGCTGTTGGACGGTCGCGTCGAGCGCCGTGGTCGGCTCGTCGGCGATCAGCAGACGCGGCTCGCCCGCAAGCGCCGATGCGATGAGGGCCCGCTGCCGGAGTCCTCCGGAAAGCTCATGCGGATACTGGGCGGCGCGGATCTCCGGCTCGGCAATGCCGACGCGCGTCAGCAATTCACCCACGCGCGTGGCCACCTGCGATCGCGCCACGAGCCGATGCGCGAGCAACGGCTCGGCGATCTCGCGCCCGACCATGCGCAGCGGGTCGAGGGAAACCAGAGCGTCTTGCAGGACGAAGCCGATCTCGCGCCCACGGACGCCTTGCCAGGCCTTCTGCGACTGCCGCAGCAGATCGAGCGGTCGGCCGTCATCTCCCCCCAGCACCATGCTGCGGGCATGGACATGTGCATGTGGACCAGCAAGGCCGACCAGCGTGCGCGCCGTCACCGATTTCCCCGATCCGGATTCGCCGACAAGCGCGAGGATTTCGCCGAGCGCTATCCGCAAGGAAAGATCCGAAACGGCCTCGACGACGCCCTGTGGCGTGTCGAAGCTAACGTGCAGCCCGTCGATCTCGAGGAGCGGTGGGCTCGGCGAGGCGACGGCGGGCGAGCGCGGACCGGGTCGTATGTTCATCAGGCATCACCCCGCGCCAGAAGCGTCTGCAATCGCCTGGCGACAAGGGTGATCGAAATCACCGAGACCGCGACCACGGTGGCCGGCAGCAGACTTGTCCAGGGGGCAATATCGATGAAATTGCGGCCGTTCGCCAAGAGCGCTCCCCATTCGGCGGCAGGCGGTACGACACCGAGGCCGAGAAAACTCAAGGCCGAGGCGGTCAGCACCGAGGCGCCGACGCCGATCGTGGCGAGGATGACCAGCGGCCGGGCGGCGTTCGGTACGATATGCTCGATAATGATGGTCCAGGGATGCTCCCCGAGCGCCACGGCATGCTCGACATAGCCGGAAAGCTTGACCTGCAGGACTTGCGAGCGGATCAGGCGGGCGTAACCGGCGATGGAGGACAGGCCGACGGCCAGCAGGGTGTTGAGGGGGCCGCGCCCGAGCACGGCGATCACCAGCAGCGCCAGCAGTATTTCCGGAAACGCCAGAAGAATGTCGATCACGCGGAGCAGAAGCCGGCTTATCGGCTTCGGCGACAGGGCTGCAGCCGTTCCCAGAATGACGCCGCCGAAACAGGCGATCACCGTGGCGCCGATCCCGATCGTCAGCGACTGCGATGTTCCGTAGACGATGCGAGAAAAGAGATCACGTCCCAGTTCATCGGTTCCGAACCAGTGAATGCCGCTTGGCGCTTCCAAGATGGCATTGGTGTCGATCGCGTCCGGATCGAATGCCGTAAACCATTGCGGCATCCAGACGGCGAAGGCGAGGACAATGACCGCGGCAAGCGGCAGCAGCAGTCCCGGCGCGAGCCAGGGATGCCTGCGACGAGAACCGGCAGCCGCGCGGCCGCGCAGCACCGTATCGAACAATTCCGTACTGCTCATGCTGCACTCCTTCGCAGGCGCGGGTCGATCAGCAGATAGAGCGCATCGACCAGAAGGTTGATGATGACGAAGACGAAGGCAGACAGCATCACCAGCCCAAGGACGAGCGGCATGTCGCGGGTCTTGATGGCCTGCAGCGTGATCTGCCCGATGCCGGAGCGGCCGAACACGGTCTCGGTGAGGATCGAGCCACCCAGCGTGCTTGCAAACAGCGTTCCCGTCAAAGTCGAAGCGGCAAGGGCCGCATGGCGTAGGCCGTGCCGTAACCGGAGAGCAGTCTCGCCAACGCCACGCATGCGAACCGTCAGCGAAAAGGGCTGAAGCAGCGCCTCCTCCAGGCCGTCACGCAGCACTTGGGTCAGCAGTGCCGCCAGCGGCAGGCTGAGCGCAATGGCCGGCAGGATCAGCGCGGAAAATCCGGCATTGCCCGTCACCGGAAACCATTGCAGCCGGAAACTGAAGACCGACAGCAGCACGATACCGATCCAGTAGACGGGCGTACTGAGCAGGACCAGCTCGATCCCGGAGACGGCAATAGCGATCCCCCTGCGCCGGCCGGCGGTCGCCAGGGCAATGCTCAGGGACAGGATCAAGGCGATAAAAATCGCACTGCCGGCGAGCTGCAATGTCGGCCCCGCCGCCTCGTAGATGAGCTCCGCAACCGGCTGGCGATATTGGTAGCTTTCACCGAAATCGCCGGTCAGGGCATTGAGCACGTAGCGCGCATATTGCACGTAGAGCGGCTGATCCAGTCCGTATTGTTGTGTCAGCACGGCGCGTTCAGCCGCATCGACCACGTTCTCGCCGCCCGACAGCACCGAGACGGGATCGCCGGGAATGAGCTTTACGGCGACAAAGGCAATCGTTGCGGCGCCCCAGAGCACCGCAAAGACAACACCGAGCCGCTTCAGCCCGGCCCGGATCAAATTACGGCTCGAGCCAGGCATCATAGAAGAGCGGCTTTGCATTTGTTGCCCAGCTGAGGTCGTGAAGCTTCTTCGACGCCCCGAGCTGGTATGCTGCGACAAAGAGCGGCACCACATAGGCGTGTCCGACGATTTCCGACTGGATCTCGCCATAGAGCCGCTTCCGTTCCGCATCGCTTTCCCCGATGGCCTTGCTCAGTTTTTCATCGAGGCTGTTGACACGGACGTAATCCGATCCGTTCGGCGGCACATAGGCCGAATGGAACACGGTGCGCAGTATGTCCGGTTCCGCCCGCACATAGTAGAAGGAAACCAGATCGTAATCATTGCTGTTGGCCCGCGCGGTGTAGCCGCCGGCGTCGACTGGATCGAGCTGGAGGTCGAAGCCGGCCTGGCGGACCTGATATTGCACCGCCTGCGCAAGGGTCACGTTCGATGCGCCGACGGACGCGCTGTCATAGACATAATGCACGGTCAGGCGTCGGCCATCCTTCGTGCGAAATCCCTCGGCATCCTTTTTCGCCCAGCCGGCCTCGTCGAGCAGCTTGTTCGCCTTGGCGAGATCGAAGCCCCACTGACTCGCCACGCTGCCATCGTAATAGAGCGTCGACGGCCCGAGGATGTTGTCGGCCGGCTTGAGCGTGCCGAGATAGGCTGCCTTCACCGCCGCCGCACCGTTCACCGCGCTTTGGAAGGCTTGGCGCACCTTGGTGTCCTGGAAGGGCTCCTTGGACGTGTTGAGGAAATAGGAACTGTTGACGCCAGGATTCTCCCGGGTCACGACTTGGAGCTTCTCATCGCCCTGCACAGAGCGGTAATTGGCAGGCGGAACTTCGTCGATCGCCTGAACCTGGCCGCTTGCCAGGGCACCGAGGCGAACCGATGATTCCGGCAGATATTTGAAATCGATCCCGTTGAAATGGGCCGGGCCGGTGTGCTTGGCATAACCCGGCCCCCAATTGTAGTCGGCGCGGCGCGTGAGCTTGCTGCCGCTGCCCTTGACGAAGCTTTCGAGAATATAGGGACCGGAGCTGACAACCGTATTGGTCGTGCTCGTCGCTTTCTGCAGATAGGTCGGCGACTGGATCCCGAGATAAGGCAGGCTCAGCCCCTGAAGCAGCGGCGCGAAAGGCTTGTTATAGTGGATGACGAGCGTGCCGGCATCGATCGCCTCGATCTTGTCGATCGGACCGAGCAGCGATTTTGCATAGCTCGACGTCGTCTTCGGATCCAGGATCCGCTCGAAATTGTACTTTACCGCGGCGGCATCGAGAGGCGTGCCGTCGCTGAAGGTCACGCCCTGCCGCAGATGGAACGTATAGACAGTATTGTCGCTGTTGATCTCCCAGCGTTCGGCCAGCCACGGCGCGAAACTATTGTCTTCGGCTTGCCCGACGAGGGAATCGACGAGGTTTCGCGTGATGACGGCGGTAATGGAGCTGCCGGTAATCGAGGGATCTATGATCGCCGTGTCCGTGGCGAGCCCCACGGTCAGCGTAGAGCCTTCCACCGGCTTTGCGCTCTCGGCCGCATGCGCTTGTGGGCCCGCAAATGCCAGAAGGGAAAATGCCAGAAGGGGAAATGTCAGCGCAAAGGCAATGGGATTTCGTCTAGGGAATGTCTTGAAAGTCTTTACGGTCATATCTGGTCCCGGAGTTGGTGATGCTTCAGGTCTGGCGGCGGCTGTTCATGCGTCGATCGACAACCAGCGCGTTAATATAATTGTCTATTAACTTTATAGACTAAAGGCATTCTGGTTCGTTTGCGCCCGCACATGAAAAAATCCGTTCCGCAAAAATCTTGTCAGCGACAACTGGAAAAGCGGGCTTCTTCACCAACGTGGCGGGGCTCCGCCCTTCATCGCGGTCAAAATGTGAAACGAAGGCCGTCGGTTTGAGCGGGGATCGAAATCGCCACGGGCATACCGGCGCATGCGTCCTAGCCCGCCCGCCGGCGCTGCGGGAGCGCAAGACAGGGGCAAGGGCCCTAAACGGCGGCACTGGCAAGATGCGGCGTCGAATATTGCGCAGCCCGATCCGGCAGCCCAAGGTTGACACATAGCGTGCCCTCCATGTAGTCGGTCCGGTAGACCCCTCTTTCCTGAAGGATCGGCACGACACGTTCGACGAATTCGTCGAAGCGGCCGGGCGTCAGATGCGGCGCGAAGACAAACCCGTCGGCAGCGTCTGCCTGCACATAGCGGTTGATCTCAGTTGCGATCTCGTCCGGCGTACTAGGCGCCGTCCCTGGCTAGCTGGTCGAGCAGATAGCCGCCAGTGACAGCCGTACGAGATCACAGCTCGCCGAGGTTGGCTCAGTCAACATTATAAACCCTCAGGCTGTTCCAGCAGGCGTCCCGCCGGCCGCAATGATCGCCTCCGGCGTGTCGACGTCGATCGTCGCCGCATCGCCAATCTCGACGTCTGTCACCGCCAGTGAGGAGGTTTCGATCAGATGGCGGGCGCCCACATCTCCCTCCAGGCGGAGAACGGCATCGTTCAGCGACCGCGGCAGGATGACCGGATTTCCGCGTTTGCCTTGCGACACGGCGCGAACAATAGATGCGCCATTGGCGTCGCGAAAGGCGGTGATCATTCTGTTCAGATCGTCTGTGGTCACGCCCGGCATGTCAGCGAGCATGACGAGAACGCCCTCCGTGTCGTCGGCCGCGGCAGCGGCAAAGCCCGTCGTAAGCGAACTTGCCATGCCCGACGGGTAGGCCGGATTTGCGATGATCGTCACCGGGAGATCGACCAGGACCTTGCGGATGTCATCCTGACGATGGCCGACGACGACCGTGACCGATGCGGCATCGCTGCCCATCGCGATCAGGGCTGACCGGCGAACAAGCGGCATGCCGTCAAAAGCAGCCAGCAGCTTGTGACCTCCATTCGGGCCCATGCGTGTTGCCATTCCTGCCGCCAGCAGGACGATTGCGACCTTTGGCTGCAATGACGTCTCCTTCAAGGTCTCACGCGGCATTGACCCTGTCTGAATTTCCATTAGCAGGCCACCCACGCCCATGCGACCAATATCGTACGCTCACCTGCCAGAATCCGCTCCGGCAGTCGATCGAAGCCATTCCCTTTGGGACTGCGGGCGTAAACCCGGCCGCCCCGACGGCATAACAGGTACCGATCTCGCCGAGAAACCATGAGGTTTCCCGGATCGATCGGCATGTCGACGCGCAGGATACGACTGACCGCCTCGCGACTGCCTGCGGGAATGAAATCGCCATGATCGATCGCCGCGTATGCACCGACGACGATGATCAGTCACGGGCTTCATCGGCAATGGGCGGCCGCATCTCTCCGAATGGTATCGCCGATGCGGGCTGCCGTCACCTTGACGAAGGCCAGCCCGCTCCAGCTACACAAGGTCGCCTTGGCACAGTATATGCCGCTTGGAAAAGGCTTCTTCCGCAAGTCGTAGCGCATGAGGCGACCAGCCAGCGTCGTCGGCAAGAACTGACGGCGTTTCATTGCGGCCCATCCCAGGAGAGCGAAGGGCGGCGCGAGTGAAGCGCCTGGATGACCTGAGCCAATATAGCCACGGCGATCTCGGCGGGGTTGGACGCACCTATATCAAGCCCGATCGGAGCGTGGATGGTTGAAAGTGCATCGGCGCCAAAGCCGTCTGCGGCAAGGCGTTCGGTCCGCGCGGCGTGGGTCTTTTGACTGCCGAGTGCGCCAATGTAGAAGCAGCCGGTGCGCAATGCCGCGGCCAGGGGAAAATCATCGATCTTCGGATCGTGGGTGAGCGCGACCAAGGCGGTGTAACGGTCGAGCGGATCGGCCGTAAGCGCATCGGCAGGCCAATCGGCGGACAGCGGCACGTCAGGAAAGCGATCCCGCGTCGCAAAGGCCGTGCGCGGATCTATGACCCGCACATCGAATCCGGCGAGCCTTGCCATCTGCGTCAGACATTGGCTGATATGGACGGCGCCGATGATGGCAATACGCGGGGCTGGCATGTAAACGTTGACGAAGCCGCTTGCGGAAGCGCTGTCGAAGGCTATAGAGCGGCCGGACCGAAAGGCACGTTCGACGAGTGCGGCAAACGGTTCCTCGATCGGGTCACCTTCCAGGATGACACGCTCCTCGTCGGCATGATGATCCGTCAGAAGCACTGCGGCAACACGTTTTCGACGCGCGGCGTTCAGGCTTTGCAGACTGTTGAGGCGCATCAGCCGATCCTTTCGACATAGACGCGGATGCGCCCGCCGCAGGACAGGCCGACTCGCCAGGCAGTTTCGTCCGCGACACCGAATTCCAGCATCTGCGCCTTGCCGTCGGCAATCACATCGATGGCCGCCGTGATCACCGCAGCTTCGATGCAGCCGCCGGAGACCGAGCCTTCGAAATTGCCATCAGCGTCGACCACCAGATGGCTGCCCGCCAAACACGGCGCCGAACCCCAGGTTTCGATCACGGTCGCAATCGAAACATCACGACCAGCTGCTATCCATTCTTCGGCAGCAAAAAGGGGGTCGGTTGCGTATATTGCGGTTGTCATTTCGGCCCTCAGATCAATGGTCGTTCAGTCCTGCAAAGATCTTGGCGATATCCGTCTCTTTGACGCTATCTCCGACATACCAGCTCAAAGTGTCGTAGAATCCGAGAAAGGACCCCTTCGTTTTTGCAAGAAGCGCCGTAGCTTCTGCACTTGAGATCGAAAGCCTGGCGACGAAGAAACTGACAAGAACAGCCTCAGCCCTAGGGTGGGCAAAGACGAGGGCTGTTGGAGAATTAGGCGAAATCAGTGGCAACACAGGAGCGGGCAATTTACATGGCAGAATGACTGACAAGCGGATATCGCGGGAGGATGCCGCAGCTTCGATCGCAAAAGCCTCCGCATCGAGAACCCAAGCGGAACGTGCCGTATCGAAATAGCGGAAATCGCGCTGCCTCAGCGTCAAGCTCACCGTCTTCGTCTCGCCAGGCTGCAGATGCAGCTTGGTGAAGGACTTGAGCTCGCGGATTGGCCGCTTCAGGCCGGGCGCAAGCGGGCGCACATAAAGCTGGACCACTTCCTTGCCGGCGACCGAGCCGCTGTTACGGACAGTAACACGCACCGTGCAACTCGTATCCGCGCCGATCTCGCTCTTGTCGAGCTCCATATTCTCATACGTGAACGAGGTGTAGCTGAGCCCGTGCCCGAACGGGAAAGCGGGGACGATTTCTTTTAAATCATAGAACCGATACCCGACGAAAATACCCTCGCTATAGACATGCCGCCCGTGCTCGCCCGGGTAGGTGTGCCAGCCTGGAATATCGTTCACGCGCGCGGGCATGCTGGCAGAGAGTTTACCGCAAGGGTTCTGCTCGCCGAACAGAATACGGGCGATCGCTTCGCCGCCGCCCTGCCCGGCATAGAAGCTGGCAAGCACGGCATCAACATCGTGGAGCCACGGCATCTCGACGGTATCCGGCATCGACAGCACGACGACGATCTTGCGACCGGCTGACGCCAGTGCCTTGATGAGGGCGTCGTGGCTAGCGGCGAGCTTCAGTGTGTCGCGGTCATTGCCTTCGCCGTGGCGGCTCTTCTCGTTTTCCGCGAACACCACAACGACATCGGCGCGTGACGCAGCCTCAACGATCGCCTCGATCGAGGCCAACAGGTCCCCCTGCGCGGCGCAGGAGAAGGGCTGATGCCGCACCGTCAAGGTGTCACCCGCCCGCTTGGCGATCTGCGCCAAGGGACTGTCGACGCGATAAGGATTGGTGGTGGCCGAGCCGGAGCCCTGGATGACCGGAATGACAGCGCCATCGCCGACGATGAGAAGCTCGCCTAGGCGGCCGGGATCAAGTGGCAGCGCCTTGCCTACGTTGCGCAGCAGCACGATCGATTCCGCCGCGATTTCGCGTGACAGCGCATGGTGCGCGTCGAGATCCGCCGCCGTGCCGCGCTTCTCGTGCATCTTGCACTTGATCACGAACGCCAGAACCCTGGCGCAGGCGGCATCGATCAACTCAGTCGGCACGTCGCCGGCTTCGATCGCGGCGTGAAGGCGCGCCTTGCGCGGCTGGCTTTCCGGCATGTCGAGTTCGGTGCCGGCATTGAGCGCGGCGCCACGATCCTTGATCGCATGCCAGTCGGAGACGACCAGCCCGTCATAACCCCATTCCTCGCGCAGCACGGTGCCGAGCAGCCAATGATGCTCGGCTGCCTGGATGCCGTTCAGCGGATTGTAGGCGCTCATCACGGTCCATGGCGCGCTCCTTTCGATTGCCCGCTCGAAGCCCGCCAGATAGATTTCGCGCAGGGCCCGCTCGTCGACATCGGAACTGGTCGTGGTTCGCTCGATTTCCGAATTGTTGCAGGCGAAATGCTTCAGCGAGGCGCCGATGCCATGATCCTGCAGGCCTGAGATGACAGCAGCAGCGAGTTCACCACTGATGACGGGATCCTCGGAATAATATTCGTAGGCCCGCCCAGCCAATGGCGTGCGCCGGATGTTGATGCCGGGGCCAAGTAGCAGATGAACGCCGAAATCCTGGCACTCGGCCGCAAGCGCCGCCCCCATGCGGTAGGCAAGATCGATATCCCAGGAACAGCCGAGCAGATTGCCGTTTGGAAAGCATGTGGCCGGGCGGGTGGCGCCGAACATGCCGCCTGGCCCATCGCCCTGTTGCCCGACGAGATCGAGGAATGCCTGAAGACTGTCTTCGTCGCTGTCGCCGGCGTCGATCTGGGTGGTCGAATAGCGCACGCCATACGCACCATCAGTCATGACGACCGAAGGGATGCCGAGCCTTTCGATCGCTGCCGTTTTCCACAGCCCGCGTCCGCTCAGTAGAGCGACCTTTTCGCCGACGGTCATTTGGCCAACGAGCGATGGGATTTCGTCTTCGCTGAGCTGGAACATGGGTAGTCTCCGAGGTTACGGCAAGCGTCGGCTCAGCAGATTTTCTGAAGGAGTTCCATTAGCATCATGCGTTCGGCAACCGTCAGGTTACTCAGTGTTTCCTGCGAAATCTGCAGTGCGACCGACAGGTTGCGAGCCACCGTCGCCTCGCCGTCCGGCGTCAGCGTCAGCACCAACCGCCGTGCGTCGGTTGCGTCGGGTGCTGTGTGAACCAGCCCGCGCTTCACCAGTCGATCGACGACCCCCTTGATTGTCGCCATGTCCATGGCGGTTTCGCGGCCGAGATTGCCCTGCGAACAGGGCTGCAGTTCGTTGAGCTTGACCAGCGCTGCCCATTGGGTCGTGGTCAGTTTCTCCGCCATCAGGCTCGCAAAGATCGCCACGTGCCGCTGGTTTGCCTGCCGCAGATAGAAGCCGATCTGTTCGCCAAGCGCATACTCGGCCTGCTGGCCTTGAACCTTAGGCACTGCCGCCTTCCTGCGGCCGCCTTTGTCTTTGAAGGGAACATCCATCGGATCTCTCAAATCTGCCTGTTCGTCGTGGTTGGCAATCGCATTGTCGAACTCAGTCTCGCCATAAATCCAGGATGGCTTCTGTCGATAAGATTTCGATCTGCTCCGAAAGCCTCGGCACCAAGATCTCGGTTACCATAGCGTGCGCTTTCATGTCACCGCTTCCCAGCGCATCCTCGGCCAGGATGACCCGGTAGCCGGCGTCCACCGCATCGAGAACGCTCGCGTAGACGCAGACGTCTGTCTCGACGCCTGAGAAAATCAGAGTGTCCGTTCCCGAGTTCTGCAAGCGGCGGGCGAAACCAGGCGAACCGAAGACGGAATAGGTTTCTTTGTCGACGATGGAGCCAGGACCGGCGATCGCCGCCAGCGGCGCGACCAGATCCAGCACGGTCGCGTCTAGCTCATCCAGCGTCACCGATGACCAGCGGCGATAGTAGTTCTTCCAGCGGCCTTTTGCATCTTCCGCGTTCTGCGGAACCACAAATCGGACAAAGATCGTGTCGAACGGGCGCGCTTGGCTGAGCGCCAGCACGTTCGGAAGAATGTCGGCGATTGCTGGTGTATGCCACGCCGTTTCCTCGGCAAACAGACGTTGCATGTCGATGACGACATGCAACGTATTCTTGGAGAGCGGCGCAGTTGCCATGATCAGTCGGCCACCGAGACGGTGTGTTCCGGGGCCCAGCTCAGGGTGATGCTGTCTCCATCGTTCAGAATCTTCCCATCGCGGTTCTGCGCAAACAGCTTCAGCGGCAGGCCATCGGCAGTCTCTAGCAGATAGGAAAGCACGGGACCTGCATAGATGACCGTGGTGATGCGTGCCGTTAGGCTATTGCCGTCCGTCGGACCAGATACGATCGACATCTTTTCCGGGCGAACCGCGAGCGTAATTTTGGATCCGCTTGATGGCAACGTCCCGGTGGTCCGGACGACCGTCCCATCGGCCAGACGCACGGCCCCATTATCCACCGTCCCGGTGAGGAAGTTGGAATCGCCGAGGAATTCCGCCGCAAAGCGCGTCAGTGGTCGTTCGTAGACGGTTTCCGGCTCGCCGATCTGGACGATGCGGCCCTTGTCGAGGATGGCCACCTTGTCGGACAGCGTCAGCGCTTCTTCCTGGTCGTGGGTAACGAAGATCGTCGTCAGGCCGCTTTCACGCTGGATGCGCAGCAGTTCGACCTGCATCTCCTGGCGAAGGCGGCGATCGAGCGCCGACAGCGGCTCGTCGAGAAGAAGTACGCTCGGCTTGATAACGATGGCGCGGGCCAGCGCGACGCGCTGCTGCTGACCCCCGGACAGTTGCTTGGGCGTGCGGTCGCCGAAGCCGGGAAGACGGACCATCTCAAGAGCCCGATCAACTTCCTTGCGCGCGGCGGCGCCCTTGATGCCTCGACGTTCGAGACCGAAGGCGACGTTCTGGGCGATCGTCATGTGCGGGAAAAGTGCGTAGGACTGGAACATCATGCCAATGTTGCGGCCCCAGACAGGGATGTCGGTGACATCGTTGTTGCCGATCCTGACGATACCCTGGTCCGGCTTGATGAAGCCCGCGATGATGCGCAGAAGCGTGGTCTTGCCGGAACCGGATGGGCCGAGAAGGCTGGTGAAGGAGCCTTCGGGAAACTCGGTGGTGATATCCGACAGGACGGGCGTGATGCCGTAGGTCTTGGCGACGGAATTGACTTTAACGTTTGTCACGAGTGTCTCCAGGCTTGGCGAAACGCGCAAAAATCAGGATGATCGTCATCGAGCCGAGCAGAAGTACGGTCGAGATCGCGTTGATTTCAGGGGTGAAGCCCTTGCGGATCGAGGAGTAGATTTGCACCGGCAGCGTGGTGTAGCCGGGCGTTGCGAGAAAGTAGGAAATCACGAACTGGTCGAGCGAAACTGCGAAGGCAAACAGCGCGGCGCCGAGGATGCTCGGATAGAGCAGCGGCAATGTCACCGAGAAAAAGGCGTGAACCGGTGTGGAGCCGAGGCTCATGGCTGCTTCTTCCAGATCGGCACGAATAGTACGGAAGCCGGTCCCGACCACCAGAACCACATAGGGGATTGCGAGTGCGACGTGGCCGATCAGCAGGGCATGCATGCCACGCCCGATGCCGCTCCAGTAAAAGAAGATCAGCATCGCCGTGCCGGTAATCAGCCACGGAATGGCAATCGGCGGCAGTAGCATTAGCTGCAGCAGGCTCTTGCCGCGGAATGTCCGTCGCGACAGCGCCACCGAAGCCATGGTCCCAAGCGCCGTCGCCAGTACTGCCGTGATCGTGGCGATGACGATGCTGTTCAGGCCAGCCGTCAGGAGCACGGTGTTGCTGGACAGAGCCTGATACCATTGCAACGAGAAGCTGAAGGGCAGTTCATAGAGCGGCGATGCGTTGAACCCCATTGCCATCATCACGAGAATGGGCGTGTAGAGGAAGATAAGGATCGCAATGAGATAGATACGGCCAAGCGGTTTCATGATCCTCTCCTCAAGCTACCGTGCCACGGCGCAGAGCGCCGGAGAAGGTTGCGAAAATGGCGAGCACGACGGCCAGAAGCGTAAAGGACAAAGATGCGCCTAGCGGCCAGTTGAAGGCCTGCGTGAACTGGTCTTCGATCACCGTTCCCATGGTGACGCCGACACGTCCGCCCAGGATGCGCGGTTCCATGAAAGAGCCGATCACCGGAATGAAGATCAGGACAGAGCCAGAAATCAGGCCGGGTGCGGCGAGCGGCACCAAAATCTTGAACAAAATGGTCCACCAGCGCGCGCCGAGACTCGATGCAGCCTCAATGATCGCGTCATCGATAGCCACAAGCGCGATGTAGCAAGTCAGGATCATGTAGGGCAGATAGCCGTGAACAAGACCGACCACGATGGCATAGCGCGTATAAAGAAAACCGATCGATCCGGCATCGGGCGCGATCATATGCAGGAGATTGTCAAGGAAGCCGTTTTCCCGGAGTACCATGGTCCACGAAAAGACGCGCACAAGACCGTTGGTCCAGAATGGCAGGAGGATGAGGATCAACAACATCTCACGCGTCTTGCCGAAGGTCGAGCGGACCAAAGCCACAGCCGCCAGGAAACCCAGCACTGCGCAGAACAGCGTCGTCCAGAAACCGATCAGCAGCGACGTGATGCCAATCCCGACCAGATAGGGTTGGTCGATGAACGCGCGGTACTGCTTCAGCGTAAAGACGATCGGGGCCTTGCCCATCGGTGTCGCGGACATGAAGCTGAACACGAGCATGGTCAGCAGCGGCAGGAAAACGGCAAGTGTCAGCCATCCATAGGTCGGCAGCAGCAGTGCCGTCGTCGATATCCATGGGGGGAGCGGGCGCCGGCTGCGCGGACCCGTAGGTCCGCGCTCTGACGCTGAAATCACTCGATCATTCTGCATAGAAGGCTTTCACTTCCTGCCAGATATTGTTGAAGGCTTCACGGCGGTCGTCGGGAATGCCCGAGACAAAGGACGTCGTCTTTAAGTACTCGGTCTTGTGCACCAAACGCGTGAGATCGTCGGCGGGGAGTGCCGAAAGGGCTGCCGAATTCGACGAGGCGGGCGCCCCTATCTTGGTTGCCCACTCGACATAAAATGTCGGATCGATCATCCAGTTGATGAAGGCAAGAGCACCTTCTGGATTCGGCGCCGATGACGGAATCCCGAGACCATCGACCCAACCGACGCCGCCTTCCTTAGGCACTACGAACTGAACCGGAAGTTTGGAAACGCGCTTGGAGCGCACTGAACCGCCCGACCAGAACAGCGACAGGTCGAATTCCTTGGCGGCGAACGACTTGTTCCACTGGTCTTCCGTCGACCACAGCAACTTGACGTTCGGCTTGATGGACTTCAGCGCGGCCGTGACAGCAGCCAGATCCTTGGGATCGTTGATGTCCTGCCCGCTCATCAGCGCGCCGACACCGACATTGATGATGGCGTCGTCGTCCATGGCAACACGACCCTTATAGGCCGGGTCTGCGAGGACCGCATAACTGTCGGGAACGGTCATGCCTTCACGGATGGCAAGCGAGGTCATGCCCCAGACCCAAGGAACGGCATAGCCCTTGCCGTCCTTGCTGAAGTTCGGGTTGGCGCGGAGGGTCTCATCGACCGTTGAGGCGTTTGGAACCTTGCTGAAATCGATCGGCTGCAGCAGGTCTTCGGCAACCGCTTGGGCGCAACGCGCAGCGTTGAGGATAACGAGATCATAAGCCCCCGGATTGGTGCGCAGCTTGGTGAGCATTTCCGATTCCGAGCTATAGTAGTCGTGAACGACCGTGATGCCGGTCTTTGCCGCGAAAGCCTCGACAGACCATTTTTCGTCCGTTCCGTAGCCTTGCCAGTTCAGGACCGTGATGGTGCCCGCCGAAAAAGCCTTGCGCGGGAGGCTAGAGAAGCTGACGCCAGCGACAAGCGCCGCGGACATTAATTTCATCGTGTTGCGTCTGGTGAGTTCAGTCATTGTGGCACCCCTCTTGAACATACACAGTTATGGACGATCGTGACCGCGGTCAGCGACCTCAACGGATCGGCAAGGCCGAAAACAGAAGACATGCAATGCACATCAACTAATTTGTGTACCAACTATAACCAGAGGAGAGCGAAGGCTGGAGGCGCATGATTTCCAGGCGAGCAAAAGCCTGCGCCGCAAAGAGCGGAACATGACTTCATAACCGAGATATCGGTGCCGTACTTCGATAATGACCCACCTAAATCATTCGATTGTCGGTGGACCTTTAGTTCAAACCCTCTGATCTTTGAAATTAGTCTTTTTGTTTTTTTATTTGCATACAAACTATTAATGACGAATTGACAGGTGTCAAGCGCTACCTTGCGTCTGCAGCGGAAAAATAGATGTCGAGTCGGCGGTCCTGCGGGCTTTCAGCAATCGTGAGGCGTATGCCTTCTGCGCTTGCAACATAGCCGATCCCCCGCCCATCGAGACGAACAGCAAGGACATCGCCGATATCCAACCGAGGCAGATCGATGTAGCCAGCTGCGGCAACAGGCGCGATGGTGCAGGCCAGTCGTCCATCGCTCATGACGATGCGCGACAGCGTCGTTTGCAGGTCCGTCCGCAACATCACGCGGCCATTGAACGTCATCGACAAAACAGCGGCCTCGACCTGCAGATGCAAAGTCCCCGATGGCGACAACATTGGCCCGAGCGCCAGGTCGCGGCCGGTGTTGCGCACTGTCCAGCCCGTCCACGGATCAAATTCGACGATTTCGCCGGTTGCCATCAATGGCAGCATGGCGGCCCAGATGTAGAACGGGTCGGTGTCACCCTGGTCCAGTGCCTCGCCGGTCACGGCGTTGTAGTTTTCGGAGGCGATGCGATCCTCGCGCCAGTTCTTCATGAACAGGTCGTAGCTCTGGCCGGCGAGCTTGCTCGCTTCGGCGGTGAAGCCGTAGCGACGCAGCCCAAGCCAGACCATGTAGTTGACATTCGGCCAGATGCGGCCGCGCCAGTAAACGTTGTCGGCGAAGGCCGGATCGTCACGCGTCGCGTTCGGCAGCACGAAGTCCCCGCCGAAAGTGGTCTCGTCGCTCAGATGTTCGAGCAGACGCGCCGCCTGAGCCGGCGTCGCGGCGCCGCAAAGCAGCGGATAGAAGCTGGTCGGAGACAGCGATCGGACAAAACCACCGCGCCGCTGTCGATTGGCAAAGATGCCGCGACTTTCATCCCAGAGCGTTTCCGAGATCAGCGTCCGGTGGCGTTCGGCCAAAGCGGCGAATTGGCGGGCATCATCATGCTTGCCGAGCACGACGGCCATTTTTGAGAGCATTTCGGCATCGAGAGCGGCCGCGCAGTTGAGGCCGAGGTCGAAGGTCGAGAGCGTCCGGGTGACGGGATCGTAGATCGCTTCGTCATGCGTCGCGGAGTTGTCCATGCCGGTCTCGTTGCGCGCGCCGAAGGCAGTGCCCTTGTACAGGCCCTCACCCACATCAGAGGTGCCGCAGGACAGCAGGCCGAAACCATCGGGATCGCGATTCTCCTGCCACCAACGTCGATTGCGCACCAGCGCGTCGTAGCTCGCCTGGATCATCGACCGTTCGCCGGTCCGCTGGTAGAGCTGCCAGACGACGAGCGCGCCGAACGGCAGCTGGGTGCGATCGACCCAGGCATCGTTGGAGGTGACGATGCAGGCGATATTGCCCTGCGGCGTTGCGCCGGCCATGGCGGTCGCCATGTTTTCGCGCGCCAGATCGGCGTCGAACACGCCGGCGAGAAGGGCCGCGAAAATCTGGTCGTTGAACCAGACGGCAAATTTCCCGAGATTCCAAATCCGCGTCACCGCCGTATAGGGCCGCGCGTTGGTTTCGTCCCAGATGGTATTCCAGGCGACCACGTCGCGCATTGCGTCGAGGGCGCCCTCGAACAGGCCGGTCTGCGCCACGGCGATCTCAGCCGGCGCGCCGGCCGCAAGGCAGGCCTTCGCCTTTGCGATCGCGAGCTCGGCGCTGTCGGCGACGCCCGCGGCATAGGCGCCCTGGCGCATCATCTCAAGATTGAAGCGCAGGGCGATCACCGGCGCTTCGTTTTTGCGCGTGGCGGTGTAGAAATAGCCGTTCTCCTCGAAGTCCGCCCGCAGCGCGTCGATCGTGTCGTGGCCGGTGACATGCACCGGCGCCTCGGCGGTCGCGACCGCCACGAATCGCGTGCCAACCTTCAGCAGCGTAATGTTGCGTGCCGCATCATGGACTGCCACCTCACCGCCATCGGAGGAGATCGCCAGCGTCACCCAAAATCGCAGCCCCCATTCGGCCGACACCTTGCCGGTCCACCTGCCGCGTACGGCGAAGGGGTCGGTCTTGGTCGTCGAAAACGAGACCGTCGTACCGCTGAGGTCTGTCTCCAGCTCTATCAACGAGCCGTCAATGGTGTGACGGCCGAGGCGAACGGCGTCGCGCCGCGGCTCTATCGCGGAGGTCGTTCTGCTACGCGTTGAATACAGAACCGGCGTGATCCGCACGCCGAGCGGCAGGAAGACCATTTCGGCCGGCCGGCTTGACCAGCTGTTCCAGGCACGCATCAGGGGGATTGTCGAATGTTGTAGCATGGCTCTGTAACTTCCGGTCAGTGTGTCAGCGGAATAAGTTTCGGTACTGCGGACAGGCCGCTCTTGTCGGCCGTATCGCCGAGATAAGGCGTGTTGGCGTAATATCGGTTTGCCGCCGTGTTGGCGACGCGCAACTCGAGCGAATGGACGCCAGGACGCAACCGGCCGAGCGCAATACGATAGGGCCGCCAGCCCCGCCGATCGATCTGCCGGCCATCCAGGCTGGCGGCGACCACTGTCGCGACGTCAGGCAACTCGAGAAACCAGTCGGCCTCGTCGCCGATCTCCAGCGCCAGCCGGTAGATCCCGGTGTCGGACAAATCGGCAAATCCCTGCGTCTCCCATCCGGTCTCGACCGAAATCGGCACGAATGCTGCATTGGCCGCCGGCGCAAAACTCCAACCATCGACAAGTGAGACGGCGCGCGCGAGGTCAAGCGCTGGCTGGTTCGAGAGATGGCCATCGCCTGCGCCCCCATGCGTTGCCTGACGCAGGCGGAGGCAGCGCGCTTCCTGCGCTTCGAGCGTGACGGTCAATTGACTGAAGGCAGCGGCCCCCTCGATCTTGCCTGTCGTGGCGGACCAGACTTCGCAGTCGAAACCGTCATTGAAGAAAATCTCACTTTCCAGCGCGGCTGCACCATCGTTGAAGAGAACGATCCGCCACCAGCCATTGTCCTCGTATCCGACCCATTGCCAGAGCCGGTCCGCGGGATGGCCGGTGATGACAGGACCGGACGGCGGAAGCCCTGCCAGCAGCGCGTCGATATCGCTGCCGCCGGGCATCCGATCGATATGCGTCGACGCCACCGCAGCCACCGGATCCCTGGCATCGCAAACGGTCGACAGGCGATCTCCGGAGGACCAGACAACTCCGCCAGCGGCGCGGAAGGTCTCCAGTGCTCGCACCGTTTTTTTCGTCTCCAGCACGGTCACCGATGGCAGGATCAGGGCATCGAAGACCAGCCCCGAGACCAGCATCTGGCCGTCCTCGATCCTCGCCTTGGCCAGATCGGCCTCGCTGACGAACATGAAGTCGCAGCGCCTGGCCAGAAGCTCTTCGCACCATGCACCGATGTGAGTGGCATGGCCGTGGCGTGGGCCTTCTGCGAAGGCGGTATGAAGTGGATAGAGGATTGCGACCGGGGTGCGGGGTTTGGCCGGCTCGATGAAGGCAGAGATACGCGCGGTCTCCTGCGAAAACAGGTCATGATAGCCCCACCAGGGCTCAAAGTTGATGCCCGGCGCGAAATCGAAACGCGGATTGGTAAAGGGCGTCGGATCGTTGTCGCGCCCATCCGTCTGGTAGACGCCGTGCCATAGAAACTGGCGAGTGCCGAGGCAATAAAGCCGGATTGCCTGCGCCCGCATCGTCTCCAGCGTCAGTTCCCATTGCCCGGCGGCGCGCACCGGCGTTCGCTCGGCACTGGCATAGGTTTCGACGACACAGCGGCTGCGGCCATTCGAGCGGGCAACGGAATCGCCAAGCTTGGGCGCCAGCTGTGCGACGAAATTGTTGGAGTCGACCGTCGTCTCATGCCTGTAGGAATCGATGCCGAAGAAATCCACGGCAAGCGCGACCCTGGGGTCAATGCTGGTGAAGCCCCCGTTCAAGGCCCACGAACTGATATGCGGCAGGATTTCGTGCCCCGTGAGTGCGATGCCCCTGCGTTCGGCCCATCGACGCAGCGTGCCCGAGAAGGCATCGTTCATCAGGGCTGAATAAGCGGCATAAAATTGCGCGCGCAGCCGCAAGGTGTCAGGCCCGACATCGCGCAGCAGCGCCAGCAGCGTCTTGGCGAACGGCTGGCCCGTGTTTTGCAAAACGGCATCCGGCAGCGTCGAAGCAAATAGCAGACTGTTGCCAAGACTGCCCGAAATCTGATCCCATTTGTAAAAGCCGGCCGCCGGCTGGTCATAAAAGACCAAGCCGACGGGATCAGGCACGAGATCACCAAGCGCTTCGACGAGCGGATCGAGCCCGACGTCGATAAATCGCACCGTGGCTTCCGGCAGGAGGTAGTTGATCAACCGGGACGTCGTGGAGCGCGCGCTGATGAATACCGTTATCGTCTGGCCGTCTTTAATCTCCCCGTCGAATGCGTAGGTGCAGGAAACACCGTCGCTTCTAACGACTGATGTCTGCGTGGTCACATCGACAATCTCGTCCAGACTGCCAACCTCACCGGAGGAATGCAGCAGGGCCGACGCGACCATCCATTCGCACCACTCGACCCGACCGCCTTCATATTGCCACTCGAAAATGTCCGATCCCATCTTCCGAGTGAAAGGCGGATGAATGCCACTGATCTCACCCCGCAGATCTCCTGAGGACATCCAGAACAGATGGCGCTCGCGCAGGTCGTCGCGGTCCACGACTGTCCGGCCGCCGGCGTGCCCGCTGATCCAGTTATAATCGTCGTAGATCCCGAGCTTCAGCCCCAGCTCGGCGGCGATGCCGGCCGCAGCGCGATAGGCGACGAGGTAGGCCGGCGACAAGTAGTCGTCGCGCGACATCGCAAGCCGAGCCTGGATCAGGATCGTGCCGATCCCCTTCTGTTTGAAATCGGCAAGCTGCGCGTGGCAGACCTCCTCTGTCGGGATCGAATGCCAGAACCAGTAGGCCGACGGCCGGAACGCTGTTGTCGGGTTCTCGAACAAGTCGCGGCGATCGATGTCCTGCCCGGTTCGGATCTGCTCCAATCGTCTGCTCCCTAGTGGGTTGCCGCCGTCACGCGTTGCATGGCGTTGGTCGTTTCCGTCCAGGCCGGCTTGTCGGGCGCGAAACGCGCTCTCAGATAGTCGGCAAGATCCTTGATCTGGCTTTCGTTCAGCGTCTGGCGAAAGGCCGGCATCGACATCACTTCCGGGGCCTCACGGCCGGTGGTCTGCGCCAGAATAGCCGGCGCCTCGACACCGTTCAGGATCGCCTGGATGAGATTGTCCGGCGTCGCCGCATGCAGGTTGCTGTTGAGCGCCAGCGACGACAGGATCGAGTTTCCGGTGTGGCATGTGGCGCAGGCGCCGTTGAACAGCCGCTCGCCCTTCGGCGAAACCCGAGCGGCGACAGCCTTGGCCGCTTCACTTGCGGCAATGGCGGCCTCGCTCTGTGCTTTGCTATCGGCGGGGGCCTCGTTGAGGCTGGCGAGATATGTTGCCATGGCACGGATATCGTTATCCGGCAGCGGCTGCATGACTTCGACGACATGCGCCATCGGGCCGGCGGCGCTGCCGTGATCGCGCGAATGTCCGGTGCGCAGATAGTCGTAGAAGGCGTCCGCCGTCCAGCTGACAGGGCCCTTGGCGAAGGCATTGAGAGCCGGCGCCTCCCAGCCATCGGCAAAGCCACCGGAGAGCCGGGCGCTGCCGCTCTTTTCCGCGCCCAGCACATTTCGGTCCGTGTGACAGGCCGAACAGTGACCGAGCGTCTCGACGAGATAGGCGCCCCTGTTCCATTGCGCACCACGGGTCTCGACGTATTTGAACGGCTCAGCTTTCAGAAACAGCGCATTCCAGCCCGCCATCATCGCGCGGATGCTGTAGGGAAATTTGAGCTTTGTCTCCGGCGCCTCTTCGGCGACCGGCGCCTGCGTCATCATGTAGGCGTAGAGTGCCTGAAGATCGGCTTCCTCGGCGCCCGCGAACGAGGTGTAGGGATGGGCGGGATAGAGGTGATGGCCGTCGCGGCTGACGCCCTCTCGCATGGCCCGTTCGAAGGCTGGATACGACCAGGCGCCGATGCCGCTTTCAGTGTCCGGGGTGATGTTCGTGGCATAGACGGCGCCGAACGGCGTGTCGAAGCGCCGGCCGCCGGCAAAGGGTGTGCCGTCATCACCGACATGGCAGACATTGCAGGCGCCGGCCGCGGCCGCCAGCCTGCCGCGTTCGATGGTGGCCGGGCTGTAGACGTTGGCATCGGGTCGCGGAATAGTGCCGATAGCAGAACGCCAAGGCGAGGCCATTGTGACGATACCGGACAAAGCGGCGACGGCACCGACGGCCGACAGACCGATGTTCCACCACTTCCGCTTCTTCGCCACCGGGGCAGCCGGCGCTTCATCCGTCTTGCCGTTCAGCGCGGCGAGTACCAGCTCCGGCGTCAGCGGTAGTTCGCGGAAGCGAATGCCGGTGGCATCGTAAACGGCATTGGCGATGGCCGAGGCGCTGGGAACGGAGGCAGATTCTCCGACACCGAGCGGCGGCTCGTCCTGCCTCGGCACCATCAGCACGTCGATATCAGGCACCTCGGGGAAGGTGATCAGCGGATAGCCGCCCCATTCCTTCGACTGCACGGCGGTCGAGGAGAATTCGACCTTTTCCTTCAGCACCCGGCTGGTGGATTGAATGATATTGCCGTGGATCTGGTGGCGCACGCCGTCAGGATTGATCATCATCCCGGAATCCTGCGCGCAGGTCACCTTGGTGACCGCGATCTCTCCGGTCTTCTTGTTGACGGCGACATCGGCGACCCAGGCGGCCCAGGCGGCGGCCTTGCCCGGAAACGGTCCATGGACGTAAACGGCATAGGCAAACCCGCGCCCGTAGAGCAGGTCGCCCTCACCACCCAGCGTGCCCCATGTCGTATGCGGCACCCATTTCGCCCGCTCGGCCAGCGCATGCACCAGGTCGACGGCGCGCGGATCGTGGAGGTAGCGAAGCCGGTACTCGACCGGATCGACGCCGGCGGCGGCGGCCAGTTCGTCGATGTAGCATTCGTGCGCAAAGGTGTTGGGCATTGCCGACACGCCACGGAACCAGGAAGCACGCGCAATCGGCGGCATATCGTGCACGGTGACGCGGAGGTTCCCGTAGGCATAGGGCGGGATGGCGGTGCGATCGCCCATCTGCACGACGTCGGAAACTGGCGGCACCTTGCCGGTAAGGATCAAGGGAAGGGTCGGCGCCAGATTGGAGGGATAGCGGGTTTCGAAATCATAGGCGGACGGACCGCCCTCCAGGTCGATACCGCCGCGCACGTCCATGACCTGGGCGGCGCCCTTCGGCTCCCAGGCATGTTCCTGCTCGCGCGTCAGCTGCACCCGGACAGGTGCCTTGACGGCGCGCGACAGCAGCGCCGCGTCGGCCGTGACGTCATCGGCGCAATTGCGGCCATAGCAGCCAGCCGCCTCCAACCGCTCGACCCGGATCAGCTCTTCCGGCATGTCGAGCAGCAGCGCCAGATCGCGGCGCATGGGAAACGGGTTCTGCGTCCCCGACCAGACCGTTAGCCCGCCCTCGTTGTAATCGGCCACCGCGCAGGACGGCCCGATCGAGCCGTGCATCTGGTAGGGCCAGACATAGGTGCGGTTCATCGGCTGGGCACTGCCGGCCAGGGCCATATCGACATTGCCGAGATCGGCAAGCTTGCGCGCAGTCGACGGATTGGCGCGCAGCGCCTTTTCCGGCGCGTTGAGATCCGGCCACTCGGGCGGCGCGCGCCACACGACCTTCAGGCTCTTGGCCGCCTCGATAGCGTTTTCCTCGCGGGTCGCGACCACGCCGACGAAATCGCCGAGGGCGACGACGCCGACCAGCCCGTTGATGTGCGCAACCGATGTTTCGTCGATAGAGATCAGGCTGTTTCCGACATGATCGCCGTGATCGAACCCCGCATAAGGCGGGCGAACGACGCAGCCATGCAGCATGCCCGGCACGCGCACATCATGCACATAAGTCCAGCGCCCCGTGGCCTTCTCGGGGATATCGACTCGCGGCCGCGACGAGCCGACCAGTCTATAGTCCGAGGCCGGCTTAAGGGCGGCGTATTTATCGATCGACAGCCTGACATGGCTGCCGGCGACGATGTCGCCGAAGCTGAGCTGCCAGTTCTCGCCGCCATCGGCACGGATGATGCCGTCTTCCAGTCGCAGCCGCTCAAGCGGCACGCCGCCCTTCTCAGCCGCCTTGGCGAGCAAATGATGGCGGGCGGTGGCGGCGGCCTGGCGCAGCGGCACTGCGGTGATCTGGATCGTTTCGCTGGCGATGGTCGCGCCCTGGTTGGGCGCGGCGGAGGTCGTGCCGAGCACCATGTCTACCTGCTCGAACGGCATGCTGAGCTCTTCGGCGACGATTTGCGCCAGAGAGGTGCGGATGCCCGTCCCTAGATCAACATGGCCGTTGAACGCAGTCACACGGCTATCGGCGCCCACCGCGATGTAGAGTTCCGCACCGTCGCCAAGCCGCGTATCGTTGACAACAAGCAGCATGTCGGCGGCCGACATATAGGCGGATTTCGGCATTTGGCGGTGGTCGGTCACGGGGAGACCTCCTTCGCAGCTTTTGGTGAGATATCGTCCGGCGTGGATCGTCGCGTCCGTTCGGCCCTGGAATAGGCGACCGCCCGCCTGGCCGCGGCAAGTATTTCCATGTGCGTTCCACAACGGCACAGATGATGGCGCAACGCCTCGCGGATCGCGTCCTCGTCGGGATCGGCATTGCGATTGAGCAGGGCTGTGGTGGCGATGATCATGCCGTTCAGGCAATATCCGCATTGAGCGGCGGCCTCGTCGATAAACGCCGCCTGGACTGGATGCAGATGCTCGGGCGTGCCGAGACCCTCAAGCGTAGTGACGCGGCGGGTGCCGACGGCACCCAGAGGCACGGTGCAGGAGCGCACGGAGCGACCATCGACGAGAACGGCGCAAGCGCCGCATTCACCGAGCCCGCAACCGTATTTCGGGCCGTTGAGGGAGAGATCGTTTCTGAGGATATAGAGAAGGGGTGTTTCCGGGCTTGCTTCGACGCTCTCGACGGCATCGTTCACATTCAAACTGAAGCAAACTGGCAGTGTCAAAGCAGGTCCTCCGCCCCGGAGAACGAAACACAGACCTCGCCTCTTTCCATCGGCCGTACCGCTACGCAGCAGACATCGCCCGGATGTCCGCAAACCATAACGATGCGACGGTCACCGACTCTTCGCATCTATTGCCCCTTTTATTATTAAGAAGTGCATACGCTTTATAATGACAAAAGACAAGTCGGATTTCATCATCGGGATTTTGCTAGTATATCCAATCAGCAAGGCGTTTTTTGTGTCGCCTTGATAAAAATCAGAACATCGCTATTGCAATTTAGAGCGTATGCGCTAGAATTTTTGCCAAGCCTCCAATCGTGGGAACAATGCGTCGAAAGACAGCTAAGAAGGGTCGCTATGTCTAACGGAAAAGAAAAGATCGCGATTATCGGCGCCGGCCTCGGCGGCGCTGTCGCGGGTGCGCTGCTCCAACACGCAGGTTTCGACGTCAACGTCTATGAACAGGCACCGGCATTCTCGCGCCTGGGCGCCGGCATTCATATGGGGCCGAACGTCCTGAAGATTTTCGAGCGCATCGGCGTCGACAAGAAGGTGATCGGCATCAGCAGCACGCCGAGCCATTGGTTCAGCCGCGACGGCATTACCGGCGAATACACCGCCCGGGTTTCGCTTGAAGGCTACGGCCAGACCTATTGCACCGTTCACCGCGGCGACCTGCAGGCCATCCAGTGCGATGCGTTGCAGCCAGGCACCTTGCATTTCGGCAAGAAGCTGGCTCGCCTCGACGACAGCGGCACCGATGTGCTGATCGAATTCGAAGACGGAACCTCGATACGCGCCGACATCGTGATCGGCGCCGACGGCATCAATTCGCGCGTTCGCGAAACGCTGCTCGGCGAAGAGAAGCCGAATTACAGCGGCTGGGTCGGCCATCGCGCCCTGATCTCGTCCGACAAACTGAAGAAATACGATCTGACATTCGAGGATTGCGTCAAGTGGTGGGGTCCGGACCGTCATATGATGGTCTACTACACGACGGCTCGGCGCGACGAATATTACTATGTCACCGGCGTTCCGCATCCGGCCTGGGAATTCGATTCGGCTTTCGTCGACAGCAGCCGCGACGAGATGGCGGCGGCGTTCGAGGGTTATCATCCGATCATCCAGGCGCTGATCGAAAGCACCGATGGGGTGACGAAATGGCCGTTGTTCAACCGCAACCCGCTGCCGCTCTGGAGCAAGGGCCGTCTTGTGCTGCTTGGAGATGCGTGCCATCCGATGAAGCCGCATATGGCGCAGGGCGCCGCGATGGCGATCGAAGACGCCGCCATGCTGACCCGCTGCCTGCAGGAGACCGGCGTCAACGACTTCCGCACCGCTTTCGGATTGTATGAGACCAATCGCCGCGATCGCGCGACGCGTGTCCAGAGCGTTTCGAACGCCAACACTTTCCTGCTCAAACAGGAGGATCCGGCCTGGGTCTACGGCTATGATATCTATGCCGCCCCCCTGAAGAGCGAGACCGCGGCATGAGCGGCGGCGCCTTGTACGGGGCGAACGTCTTCGCCAACGGCATCCGACAGCACTATCTACGCTATGGCGGCAAAGGCCCTGCGGTCATCCTGATCCCGGGCATCACCAGCCCCGCGATCACCTGGGGTTTCGTCGCCGAACGCCTGGCCGAGCGTTACGACGTCTATGTGATCGACGTGCGCGGCCGCGGCCTGTCGTCGACTGGCCCCGACCTCGATTACGGCCTCGACGCCATGGCTGCCGACGTCGTCGGCTTCGCATTGGCGCTTGGACTTGCTACTCCCGCCCTGCTCGGCCATTCAATGGGCGCGCGCATCGCCATTCGTGCCGCCGTTGCGGCGCCGGAGGCGTTTTCGAGGCTGGCGCTGATCGATCCGCCGGTCTCCGGCCCCGGACGCCGCGCCTACCCGAGCAAGCTGACCTGGTATGTCGACAGCATCCGCCTGGCGCTGAAGGGCATCGACGCGGAGGGCATGAAGGCGTTTTGTCCGACATGGACCGACGAGCAACTGAAGCTGCGCGCCGAATGGCTGCACAGCTGCTACGAGCCCGCGATCGTCACCGCTTTCGAGGACTTCCACAAGGACGACATCTTTCCGGATCTGCCGAAGCTCAAGCAGCCGGCCATGTTGATGGTCGCCGGCCGTGGCGGCGTGATCGAAAGCGTCGACGTGGACGAGGCCCGCTCGCTTTATCCGGGGCTGGAAATTACCCGGGTGCCAAATGCAGGGCATATGATTCCATGGGATGATTTCGACGGCTTCTTTGCCGCGCTTGGAGATTTTCTCTCCCGTTGATTGAAGCGGCGGTGGGGCGATGATCCACCGCCGTTTGTTTGAGAGCCGTTTTTTTTGCGAAGCAAAGGATTTCACCCGTGCAGAAGTATTACCGTATCGGCCAGATCGTTCCGAGCTCCAACACGACGATGGAGACCGAAATTCCCGCCATGCTGACGGCACGCCAGTCCATCCGGCCCGAGCGCTTCACTTTCCACTCCAGCCGTATGCGGATGAAGAAAGTGGTGAAGGAAGAACTGGCGGCAATGGACGCTGAATCCGACCGTTGCGCCGTCGAGCTCTCCGACGCCCGCGTCGATGTTCTCGGATACGCGTGCCTGGTCGCCATCATGGCGATGGGCCTCGGCTATCACCGCCAGTCGGAGAAGCGCCTGATGGGTCGCACCCAGGAGAATGGCACTGACATTCCCGTCGTGACCAGTGCCGGCGCCCTGATCGAGGGCCTGAAGGTGATGAAGGCGAGGAAGATCGCCGTCGTCGCGCCTTATATGAAACCGCTGACGGAGCTGGTCGTGGACTACATTCGCGAGGAAGGCTTCGAGGTCGTGGACTGGCGGGCACTCGAGATCCCCGACAATCTGGATGTGGCGCGCCACGACCCGGAAAATCTTCCGGCGATCGTGCAGACGCTCGACCTGACCGATGTGGACGTGATCGTGCTATCGGCCTGCGTGCAGATGCCATCGCTGCCCGTCATCGCCAAGGTCGAAGCCATGACAGGCAAACCGGTACTGACTGCCGCCGTCGCGACCACTTATTGCATGCTCAAGAAGCTCAGTCTGGAAGCCGTCGTGCCAGGCGCCGGCGCACTTCTGTCGGGCGCATACTGAAGAGGGGCCGATCATGCAGAGCGCGCAAAGCAATTATCAGGGCGTCTGGGGCAACCGCATCGGCTTCGGCCAGCGCCCTGCCCTCCTCGTCATCGATTTCCTAAAGGCGTACACCACCGAGGGCGCGCCTCTCTACGCCCCTGGCGTGGTTGACGCGGTCGCGCAGACGCCGGCGCTCATAGATGCCGCCCGCGAGGCCGGCATCCCGATCATCCATACGCGCATCCTCTATCTTGCGGAAGACTGCGCCGATGGCGGGATGTGGGTGAAGAAGTCGCCTGTCATGAAAGGAATGGTCGAAGGCAACGTGCTGGCCGAATTCTGCGACGGTGTCGAGCCTGCCAGCGGCGAACTCGTCATCGTCAAGCAATATGCCAGCGCCTTCTTCGGCACCAGTCTTGCCTCCCAGTTGCATGCGCAGGGGATCGACACCGTGATCATGGCCGGCTGTTCGACCAGCGGCTGCATTCGCGCCACCGCCGTGGATGCGGTCCAGCATGGATTCCGCGGCATCGTGGTGCGCGAGTGCGTCGGCGACCGGCACCCAGATCCGCACAATGCCAATCTCTTCGACATCGACAGCAAATATGGCGATGTCGTTTCGAGGGAGGAGGCGATCGCGGAAATCGCCAAAGTCAGGTCCGACCGCGCATAATTTGGGGGAAACGCCCCAGACTTCAAACCTAAGCCTTCAAACAAGATAGGGGAACGAGCATGGATCAATTCAGTTTCACGGAAATTTGCCTGCATCAGTTGAAGATGTCGGGTGTCCACGAGGGCGAAAAACTCATCGTCCTGACCCAGGGCAGCGAGCGCCTCGATTACGCCGACGCCTTCATGGCGGCAGGCATGCGTCTTGGCGCCAAGATGTATCACATGCGTTTGCCGCCGGTGCCACCGGCAGGTGCCTGGGCGGTCGGCCAGACGGGCCTCGCCGCCATGCCGGAAGCGGTGGAGGCCCTGAAGGCTGCCGACATGCTGATCGACTGCATCTTCCTGCTCTTCAGCCCGGAGCAGATGGCGATCCAGGCGGCCGGCACGCGTATCCTGACCGCCGTCGAACCGCCAGAAATTCTGGCACGCATGCTGCCGACCAAGGAACTGCGCGAGCGCGTCGAATTTGCCGGAGACCTGCTGTCCAAGGCGAAAGTGATGCGGATCACCTCTCCGCACGGCACGGACGTCACCTACAAGCTCAACACCTATCCCGCCATTACCGAATATGCGTGCACGGACGAGCCGGGCCGCTGGGATCATTGGCCGTCCGGCTTTGTCTTCACCGGCGGTGACGACGATGGCGTCGACGGGACAATCGTCGTTGCTCCAGGCGATATCCTGCTGCCGCAGAACATCTACGTGCGCGACCCGATCATCTACACGATTGAAAACGGATGGATCACCGATATTCGCGGCGGCCTCGATGCCGAGCTGGTCAAGTCCTACATGGATGGTTTCAACGACCCGCGTGGCATGGGCATGAGCCATGTCGGCTGGGGTCTCAATCAGAACGCCAAGTGGCATCGCATGGTACCGGGCGAATTCCCGGGTGGCATGGGAATGGAGGCACGCTCCTTCTACGGCAACGTGATGTTTTCAACCGGCCCCAACAACGAGCTCGGCGGCCCGAACGACACCGCGTGCCATCTGGATATCCCGATGCGCGGTTGCTCGCTGTTCCTCGATGATGAGCCAATGGTTCTGGATGGCGACATCGCCGTGAAGGAAATGAAGCACAACTTCAAATAACCGGGCTTGCCAGCCGCTCCGCGTGAAATCGCGCGGAGCGGGTTGGCGGTGTGCCACGCCTTGACCGTCGCAACATGCTGTGGTGTTTCCTGCATTCCCGCCAAAGACGCCGTAACTGATGGACCACATCGACGATGACCGCAAAAGAGACCGAACAGCTGCCAGAAGCTCCGGCGCCTCAAAATGGCTACCAAGTGACGGAGCAAGTCGGGCATCTCCTGCGCAAGGCCTATCAGCGCCATCTGTCGATTTTCCAAACCAATGCCAGCGATCCGGACTTGACGTCGGTGCAGTTCGTGACGCTGTGCGCGCTGCACGATCTCGGTCCCAGCTCGCAGGTCGAGCTCGTGAAGGCAACGTCCGTCGACCAGGCGACCATCCGTGGCATCGTCGAGCGGCTGAAGGCCCGCGGACTGATCGATCTCTCTAAGGACGAGGCCGACGGCCGCAAGGTGGTGATCTCTTTGCTGCCCAAAGGGGAAGCCCTGCTGCAGGACATGTATCCGCAAGCCTACCTCATCAGTGAAAAAACTGTCGCGCGTCTCAATCCGGCGGAACGCATCGCGTTGTTGTATCTCTTGCGCAAAATTGCCGACGATGAGACTGAACAGTAGGTGTTGATTGGGGTCCCTGCTCTTGAAGGGATTCGAACTACCGCCCCACTCCTCGAAAGCGAATTTTTCTGGAGGTTGATCGATACAGCGCAAGCAAGTCGCTCTCGCAATTACGAAAATATTTCGATCGAGAGGCGCTTCGGTCGGCAACGCTGCACTATCGCGATGACAGGCGCTGCGATGCTGCTTGAGGATGCAAGCCGATAGCCGTGCACGGCCTTTCGTTCCGCTATTGTCACCCGACAAAGAAACTGCCATCATGAACGGGCAGGCTCCAATGGGCCGCTGATATTCCATGAGCAGGGTAGCTCTCGACCGGAAACGGGCGGGAGCTTTTTTATTTTTTGGTGGACGATGATGCATTCAGAAAGCTGGCGGGTCGGTGTGCTGTTCTCCGAAACGGGTGTGACCGGAGCGGTGGAAAAAACCCAAAGGGCGGCAACGTTGCTGGCGATCGACGAAATCAACGCGGCGGGAGGCGTGCTCGGGCGGGCTATCGAGCCCATTGTGTACGATCCGCAATCGACGCCCAATCTCTACAAGGAACTTGCAGTCAGGCTTTGCGACGATGACCGCGTCCGGGTCGTATTCGGTTGCCATATGTCGAGCACCCGCAAAGCCGTCCTTCCCGTCATCGAGGCCCGTGACGCGTTGCTGTTTTATCCGACGCTGTACGAGGGGTTCGAATATTCCCGGCACTGCATCTATACGGGGGCGGCCCCCAACCAAAACTCCGTCCAGCTGGTCGACTTCCTGACCAGGCATTATGGAAAGCGGGTTTTCCTCGTGGGCTCGAACTACGTCTATCCTTATGAGTCCAACCGGACGATCAGCGACCTTTTTCTTCAGGTCGGCGGACAGGTGCTGGACGAGATGTATGTTCCCCTGAACCTCAAAACCGAAGACGTCGCCAAAATCATCCGGCATATTCACGCGGCAAAGCCGGACGTCATCTATTCGACCATTGTCGGTGACGGTATCATCCCCTTCTACACAGCATTCAAGGAGGCCGGATTTGATGCGGCGACGATGCCGATCTCGAGCCAGTCGACCAGCGAGGCCGACGTGATCCGCATGCGGCCGGAGGTGGCCGCAGGCCACATTACCGCCGCCCCCTTCTTTGCGTCTCTGGATACGCCACGCGCCCGCGCCTTCGTCTCCGCTTACGAACGGCGCTACGGCCTGCAGATGCCGCCCACAGCACCAGCCGAAGCCGCCTACTTCCAGGTTTATCTCTATGCGGCGGCTTTGCAGCACGCCGGCAGCGACAGGCTCGAGGAGCTTCTGCCGGCTCTTTCTGAAGTCGAGTACGATGCACCGCAGGGGGCGGTTAAGATAGACCGGCTGACGAACCACACGCATCTGTGGCCGAGAGTGGCAAGGGTGAATGCGCAGGGCAGCTACGACATCGTCTACGATCCGTCGCTCCGGGTCGCGCCTGATCCGTTCATGCGCGAATATCGCCCAGACTTCACGCAGTCTTCCCCGCATAGCGTCCCGGTTTGAGAGGGAGCGAGATGTCATTCGCCCTTCTCAGGGATCTGCGGGATCTCAAAGTTGTGGTCATCCACCCTCGGACATCCGAGGGAGATTTTCTCGTGGATCATCTGCGTCGTATCGGTTGCATGGTCAATTGTCTCTGGCCGGTGCCGGCCGAATTGCCGCATGGCACGGATGTCGTCTTCCTTGCCATGGAAGACGAGGCGAGACCGGAAATCGAGCGTCTGCTGAAGTCCTTTCCCAACCCGGCCCCGACCATGCTTGCCATTGTCGGTTACGAAAACCCCTCAACGTTGCAGATCGTACTGGAAAGCGGCGCGCTTGCCATCGTCGAAAGACCGATCAAACCCTTCGGCCTCCTCACCAATCTGGCCATCGCCCGCAACCTGTGGCTCGAACGCCAGAAGCTCGTCAAGGAGGCACGCAAGTACAAGCGCAAGGTTCTAGGTGACCAGAAACTGGCACGGGCAAAAGCGATTCTGATGGCCAACCGCGGCACCAGCGAGACCGAGGCCTACCGCGAAATGCGCGAGCAGGCGATGGCCCGGCGCGTGCCCATCGATGAAATCGCCAATTCGATTATCAACGCCGAACAACTCTTGCGCCCAGCCCAGAAACATGATTAGTTTTTCATGTGTTTCAAACGAAACGCCTCCGGTACATCCCTTCGCTTGACGAAGCCATGTGCCGCTGTTGCACACGGCGCCGCCGTGATGCGGTGATGGCAAGGGCGCCCGCAGGCTGTGACAAGCCTCGCGGGTTTTTTGTTGTCTGCTGACAGTGACGTCAGTTCTCTACCCATTTTCGGCATGAAAGCCTCGCCGTTCGGCGGGCCGTGCCGCCGTGCGCGCCAATCAAAAAAAGGGGAACCAAGATGGTGTTCAACAGACGTGAATTTTTGAAAACCGCAGCCACCGCTTCTGCCGCGATCGCCCTGCCGGCTCTGGGCAGCCGCGCCTTCGCAGCCGATCCTATCAAGGTCGGTGCGCTCTATTCGCAAACGGGCGGGCTTTCGGTTGCAGAAAAGCTTCTGGCAAACGGCGTCATGATGGCCGTTGCCGAAATCAACGCGGCCGGCGGCGTTCTCGGCCGTCCGGTCGAGGTGGTCGTCGAAGATGGGGCATCCGATCCGAAGACCTTCAGCGAGAAAGCTTCGAAACTGATCCTCAAGGATAAGATCTCCACCGTGTTCGGCTGCCATACCTCGGCCAGCCGCAAGGCCGTGCTGCCGATCTTCGAGCGACGGGGCGCGATGCTGTTCTACCAGACGCATTACGAAGGCTTCGAGTGCTCGCGCAACGTCGTCTATTCCGGTGCCGTACCGAACCAACAGCTCTCCAACTACATCCCCTGGATCGTCGAGAAACTGGGCAAGAAGAAATTCTTCATCGTCGGCTCGAACTATGTCTATCCGCGCGAGATGGCCAAGGTTTCCAAGAAGCTGATCGAGGCAGCCGGCGCCGAATGGGTGGCGGACGAATATCTGGAGCTTGGCCATTCGGAATGGGCCGTCATGGTCAGCAAGATCAAGGAATCGGGCGCCGACGTGGTCCTGTCCAACGTGGTCGGCGACTCCATCATCGCCTTCTATCGCGAGTTCAAGAACCAGGGGCTCTCGCAGGAGGTTCTGCCGATCTGCGCGACGGTCACCTCCGAAATCGAAATCGCGGCGATGGGCGCCGAATATGCGGCAGGAAGCTATACCTCCTTCCCCTATTTCATGTCGATCGACACACCGGCAAACAAGAGCTTCATCGACCGCTTCAGGACGTTCGTCAACGATCCAAAAGCCGTTACTTACCATTCACTCGAAGCCGCCTATTTCCAGGTCTTCCTGTGGAAGCAGGCCGTCGAAAAATCCGGCGATCTTTCTGCGGAGGCGATCAGGGCCGGCATTCGCGGCCAAACCTACGAAGCACCCGGCGGCAAGGTGACCACCGATCCCGATAACCTGCATTGCTGGCTGACGCCGCGCATCGGGCAATGGCAGGCGGACGGCCAGAGCAAGGTGGTGAACGCCTACCCGGCGCCGATCAAGCCCCTGCCCTATTCGGCCTATGGCGAGACGGAGAGCAATCTATTCTGCACCAGCAACGGTCTCGACGCCGCAAAGCTCAAGGGCTGACCCCTTCCCCGCGACGTCCCGCCATCCATGGATGGCGGGATCATCTCTCGGTAAGGCCGGCCTCCCCTCTTCTTCCGCAAGCTGCCATCAGGATGGGCAAGGCGCAGGAGAGTTCGGCCCGTCCTTCTCACGAACGGTGGCGTTATGCTCGACATTCTCTTTATCGGCCTCAGTCTCGCCTCGATCCTTCTTTTGGTCGCGCTTGGCCTTGCCATCACCTACGGCGCCATGGGCGTCATCAACATGGCCCACGGCGAAATGGTCATGATCGGCGCCTATGTCGCCGTCCTCTCCGGCATCTGGCTAAAAGCAAGCCTTCTGCTTGCGATCCCTCTGGCCTTCGTCGTCACGGCCCTGCTCGGCCTGCTGATCGAGCGGGTGGTCGTCCGACGGCTCTACGGCCGTCTGCTGGACACGCTTCTCGCCACCTGGGGAATCGCCATCCTTTTGCAGCAAGCCGTGCGGCTCGAGTTCGGCCTGTCCTTTTTCGGCATTCACGTCGAAGGCCTGGGCGCCGGCCTGCAGAACGTCGCCGTGCCTGTCTACCTGCAGGGCACGTTCAGGCTCGCCGGCGCTGATATCAACGCCTACCGCGCCTTCATCATCGCCGTTGCCGCCGCGCTGACACTGGCGACATGGTTCATTCTCTACCGGACGGCGGCCGGCATGCAGGTCCGCGCCATCATCCGGAACCCGAAAATGGCCGCTGCCTGCGGCATCGACGTGAAACGCGTCAACGCCATGACCTTCGCGTTCGGGTCGGGCCTTGCCGGCGTCGCCGGCGTCATGATGTCCGGCTTCAAGACCGTCTTTCCCGACATGGGCACGACGATGGTCGTCGACGGCTTCATGGTCGTGGTGACCGGCGGGGTCGGCAGCCTTTTCGGCACCATCCTCTCCTCAGGCCTGCTCGGCGAGATCAATGCCCTGGTGGCCATCGGTACGAACGACATCCTGGCGCGTGCCGTCGTGTTCGGCGTCGTCATACTCGTCATCCTCGTCAAGCCCAGCGGGCTGTTCTCGTTCAAGGGACGCTGACATGAGCATTGAACGGAAATTCCAGATCGCGGCTTATGTGCTTTTCATCGCGGTGATCTTCACAGCCCCCGTTTTCGGCGACGAATTCTGGCTGAATCGCATTTCGAAATACCTGGTCTACGGCATGCTGGGCGTCGCCATCGCGCTTACATGGGGATATGCGGGCATTCTCAATCTCGGCCAGGGACTGTTTTTCGGCCTGGGCGCCTACATGCTGGCCATGTCGTTGAAGCTGTCGAGCCTGACCAGTCTCCAACAGGGTTCCGACAAGCCGGTTCCGGATTTCATGCTCTGGAATGCCGAGCCCGGCGCGCCGACGGAACTTTGCTGCATCAACAAGGGCTCATTCCTCTGGCTTCCCTTTCAAAGCCAGTCGGTGGGTCTTGTGCTCGGCATCGCGCTTCCGGTGGTGATTGCCGGCGCACTCGGCATGCTGGTTTTCCGCAAGCGCATTTCCGGCGTCTTCGTCTCGATCATCACGCTGGCGCTCGTTCTGCTCGTCCGCCTCGTCATGGTCGATGCGCAGCCGGTGACGAACGGCTTCAACGGCCTGACGGATCTCGGCTGGCTCACGATCGGCGGCGTCGAATTCGATCCCTACAGCCGGGCGACCTATTATCTGTGCGCCGTATGCCTGTCGCTGACACTCATCGGTGCGCGTCTTATCGTGGAAACCCGAGCGGGCATGATCCTGCAGGCGATCCGCGATGACCAGGTGCGCGCCCGGTATCTTGGCTTCGACGTCTCGCTCTACCAGGTGTTCTTCTTTGTCATTTCGGCAGGGATCGCCGGCGTTGCCGGTATGCTCTACGTCGTCGTCGCGGAGTTCGCCTCTCCGACCTTCATGGATCTGTCCTTCTCCGTGACGATGGTCGTCTGGGCTGCCGTCGGCGGCCGCTCGTCCCTGCTTGGCGCCTGCATCGGCGCAATTCTGATCAACATGATCGAAGCGGAGGTCAGCGAGACCGAGGCGCTGGTCGAGGCGTGGAAAGCGATCATCGGTCTGATCTTCGTGCTGGTCGTTCTGTTCATGCCGCGCGGCCTTGGCGGCGTCGCGCATGACGTGCTGCGGTGGTTCGTCCGCCGGCGCAAACCAGCTGAGGCCCTTCCGGCATTGCCGCGGCAAAGCGAGGCATTGTGATATGAGCGCCATTGCATTGACCATCGACGGTCTCGGCGTCGATTTCGGCGGTTTCCGCGCCGTCAACAATGTCAGCATCACCGTCTTCGACGGTGAGCTGCGTGTGCTGCTTGGCGCAAACGGTGCCGGTAAGACGACCTTGATGGATCTGGTGAGCGGCAAGACGCGCAGCACCCAGGGCAGGGTCTTCGTCTACGACACCGACATCACCAACTGGCCCGAACACCGCATCGCACGCGCCGGCATAGGCCGGAAATTCCAGATTCCCAGCGTCTTTCGGGACCTTACCGTGCGACAGAATCTGGAGGTCGCCAATTGCCGCAATCCTTCGGTGCTCGCCAATCTTCGGTTCGGCTTTTCGCGTGCAGAGGCGAACCGCGTCGACGACGTCATTACCCTCATCGGCCTCGATGCCGAACACGATGTGATGGCCGCCTATCTCAGCCATGGCCAGACGCAGTGGCTGGAGCTCGGCATGCTCATCGTCCAGGATCCCAAGGTGGTTCTGCTTGACGAGCCGACAGCCGGGATGACCCAGGCCGAAACCCGCAAGACCGCCGAGATCATCAACAATCTCAAAGGTCGCCATACGATCCTCGTCGTCGAACACGACATGGGGTTTGTCCGCGAGATCGCCGAACGCATCACCGTTCTCCATCTCGGAGAGGTTCTGGCGGAGGGAAGCGTCGAAGATATCGAACGCAATCCGAAAGTCCGTGAAGCCTATCTCGGTTCGAAAGGAATATCCTGATGCTGTCGTTGAAAGACGTGCACAGCTATTACGGCCGTAGCCATATCCTGCACGGCGTCACCCTCGATGTTCCGGCCGGCAAGGTGACGAGCATCCTCGGCCGCAACGGCACCGGCAAGACGACGCTGTTGAAAACCTTGATGGCATTGACCGACCGCATGACGGGCGAGATGCGTCTGCAGGGAAAGGACATGGCCGCATCCCCAACGCATGAAAGGGCAAGGGCCGGCATCGCCTACGTCCCCCAGGGCAGGGAGATCATTCCCGATTTTACCATCCGCGAGAACATCCTGATGGGCGCCTTTGCCCGTACCGATGGCAAACGCGAGATTCCAGCGCTGGTGCCAGAGCTTTTTCCATACCTGATGGCCAATCTCGATCGGCCGGGCGGCGTGCTTTCGGGCGGCCAGCAGCAGCAACTCGCCATCGCCCGCGCGCTGGCCGCAGATCCGAAAGTGCTGCTTCTCGATGAACCTAATGAAGGCATCCAGCCTTCCATCGTCGAGGAGATTGAAAAGATCATCATCCGGCTCAATCGCGAAATCGGCATGACGATCATCCTCGTCGAGCAAAACGTCGCATTTGCGCGGCACGCGTCTCACCGGTTCGCAATGCTTGAGAAGGGGCGTGTGGTCGCGGCCGGCGCCATCGATGCTCTCTCCGACGCGCTTGTTCATCGGCATATGGCTGTCTGAAACAGCCCGCTATCCTCCATAAAGACAATGGGAACGACAATGACATCCACACAAAACTACACCGCCGCCACCATCCAGTTCGAACCCACCATGTTCGAGAAGGCGCGCAATATCAGCCGGCTGGCAGCCCTTTGCGAGGAGGCAGCGGAGGCAGGCGCGCGCCTGATCGTCACCCCCGAAATGGGCACGACCGGCTATTGCTGGTTCGACAGAGCCGAAGTGAAACCTTTCGTCGAAACTATCCCCGGACCGACCACGGATGTTTTCCAGGCCATTGCCAGCAAACACCGCTGCCATATCGTCGTCGGCATGCCGGAAGTCGACCCGGCGAGCGAACTCTACTACAATACCGCCGTGCTGATAGGCCCTGAGGGCGTCGTTGGCCGGCATCGCAAATCACATCCCTATATCGCGGAGCCGAAATGGGCTGCCAACGGTGACATCGTCCACGAGGTATTCGAAACGGAGATCGGCCGGATCTCGATGCTGGTCTGCATGGATCTGCACTTCTTCGAGACGGCGCGTCTGGAGGCGCTCGCGGGTGCCGACATCATCTGCCATATCTCCAACTGGCTGCAGGAGCGCACGCCGGCACCCTACTGGATCAATCGCGCCTTCGAAAACGCCTGCTATGTCATCGAGAGCAACCGTTGGGGACTAGAGAGAACCGTGCAGTTTTCCGGCGGAAGCTGCGTGATCGATCCCGACGGCACGGTCGCCGCATCCATCGATACGGGCGACGGGATCGTCTATGGCACTATCGATCTCGCTCTTGCCCGCCGCCGCGAGGTCCTGTGCGAACCGGTGTTTGAGTCCCGCCGGCCCGAACTCTACATGAACATAATGACCAACAGCTTCACCTGGAACCCGGGCGACTACTTCCGTCTCTATGGCTACCAGCCGATCCCGCGCGGACGCGCATCGCGTGCCGCCGTCGCCCAGTTCGCCCCCTCCTCCGTCGTCGCAGACAATCTCGCCCGCATCGCCGATCTGGCAGCCGAGGCGAAGGCAACAACAGCGCCGGACATTCTGGTTTTCCCGGAACTGTCGCTGACCGGACTGGAGGCGCCGCAACGCCGGGCGGAGCTGCTCTCGGGCCCGACGGTATCGGCCTTCGTTCATCTGGCGATGAAGCTCGGTTTCTATCTTGTCGCCGGATTTGCCGAGGCGGATGGGGACAAGGTTTATAACAGTGCGGTTCTCGCTGGCCCCGAGGGGCTTGTGGGAAGCTACCGTAAGACGCATCTCGGCATTTCCGACAGCTGGGCGACGGCCGGCGACGAATGGAAAGTCTACGATCTGGCGATCGGCCGCGTCGGTCTGGCGATCGGCCACGACGCGCTCTATCCGGAAGCCATCCGTTCGCTCGCGCTGTTGGGATGCGACGTGGTCGCTTGCCCATCAGCCATAGCTGGCACTTTCACCGGCAGCCACAACGGCACGAAAATTCCGCATAACTATCCGATCCCCAAGGGCGCCGATCCCTACCACTGGCATGCGTTGCGCGTGCGCGGCGGCGAGAACAACGTCTATTTCGCCTTCGCCAATGTCCTGGATGCGGCGCGGGGATACCTGGGCAAGAGTGCGGTGTTCGGGCCGGATTCCTTTGCCTTTCCGCGCCAGGAATCGGTAATCCTGGACGAGGACGGGATTGCGGCAGCAACCGTCGACACCACCAATCTCGAAACGCCGTATCCGACGAACATCGTCCGGCGAAAGGATCTTGTCGTCATGCGCCAGCCGCATCACTATCAGCCGCTCGTCAAATGGCATCAGTGAGAGACCGGCAAGATGTCCACATTCACATTCGCGACCGTCCCGCAGATCATCGCGGGACCGGGTTGCATCACGAGGCTTTCGGAGCTGACGAAAACCCGGCTTGGACCGCGCGTCATGGTGATTTCGGACGATGGGGTCGTCAAAGCGGGGCTCGTTCAGCCGGCCCTGGCAAGCCTTGCGGACGGCGGCGCTGAAATATCGATCTTCACCGGTGTTGTCGCCGACCCGCCGGACGCCATCATTCATGCCGCTGTGGCGCAGGCGATCGGTTTCGGCGCGACGGGTGTACTTGGCATCGGCGGCGGCTCGTCGCTTGATGTCGCAAAACTTGTGGCTCTGCTCTGCAAAAGCGGCGATGCACTCGATGATATCTATGGAGTGGGCAAAGTCAGCGGGCAGCGCTTGCCGCTGGTGCTTGTACCCACAACGGCAGGCACCGGCTCCGAAGTCACACCGATTTCCATCGTCACCACGGGCGCATACGAGAAAAAAGGCGTCGTATCGCCAGTCCTGCTGCCGGATGCGGCGCTTCTCGACGCGGAGTTGACCCTCGGCCTGCCTCCAGCCGTGACGGCTGCAACGGGGATTGACGCCATGGTGCACGCCATCGAGGCTTTCACCTCCGCGAGTGCAAACAACAATCCGGTTTCCCGTTCCCTTGCCAAGGAGGCCCTTCGGCTTCTCGGGGCGAATTTAGAGATCGCAGTGATGAGAGGAACCGATCTGGCCGCCCGGCAGGCGATGCTGCTCGGCGCGATGCTGGCCGGTCAGGCCTTTGCCAATTCGCCGGTCGCTGCCGTCCATGCTCTCGCCTACCCGATCGGTGGCCGCTATCACGTTCCGCACGGCCTTTCCAACAGCCTGGTTCTGCCGCACGTGCTGCGCTTCAACGCGACGGTGTGTGGTGATGCCTATGCCGAACTGGCGCCGTGCCTCTTTCCTCATCTTGGGCCCGCCGGTCTGGCTGAGCGGCTTTCCGGTTTCATCGAAGGATTGGCAATACTGCCTGTGCGCCTCAACCTGCCCGTACGCCTGCGCGATGTCGGAATTCCCAAGGACGGGCTTCCCCTGCTAGCGGAAAGTGCGATGGAACAGACCCGCTTGCTGGTCAACAATCCGCGCACGGTGTCGCTGTCGGATGCCGCGAGGATCTACGAAGTCGCTTGGTAAAAAGGTGCCTCGTGCTGGGCGTCCTGCCTCGTTATTGCCAGTAGTTGCAAAGCCGCTGACCCTGTGGTTGCATGTCCGGACTTCTGAGGGGGAGCCATTCATGCTGCGAAGAGATTTCCTGCGACAGAGCGCGTTATTCGGAGCTACGCTTTCGACAGGATGCACGAGTGATGATGCAACGCCGACTGCGCCCGGCAAGGGGCAGCCTCTTATCGACGCTCATTGTCATCTATTCAACGCTTCCGACCTACCCACCACCCGCTTCCTGCGGCAAGTTGTTTTCGAAAACTACCCTGAGCAGTCCTTCCATGTCATGGGGGTATGGGATCCCGACGCTATAGATGTCGCTATCGAATTGGCCTTGCGCCTCCTCGGAACCAACACAGCACCTGACGCTGATCAGGAAATCCGTGTGCTGACGAACAAGGCTCATCCGGAAAGAACTGCGGCAAATCGAGAGCAGGCGCGCCAGGCTGCCATCGAGGATATGGCAGGATTTCTCCTCGAGATTGACAGGCGCAGCCGCAACCGGGGTCCTGCGACCATGGGAACCGCTGGGGAGCATGATGCCGCTCCACCGGAAAGCGGAGAAATGAAGTTTCTGGACTTCGTCATCGGAGGCAAGCCTGGGACAGTACGCGCGAGCGCAGTTGCTCCCCTGACTATGATCGAAGCTCGGGCTGCAAGTGCGCGTGCTTTCGTCGACCTTGGCATGTTCAGCCGTTACCTCGAATGGTTCAGTCTATTCCGTCTTTATAGCCATGTTCTGGTGGATCAACTCGTCGCGGACGCACGCCGACAAGGATTTGAGCCAGTAATGTTAACGCCGCTTCTGGTCGACTACGACGAGTGGCTCTTCGAAGATGTGAGAACGCCTCTCGCCAAACAAATGGAGGTGATGGACTACATCTCTCGCAGAACATCAGCGTTGGCAAGCCCCCTCACCATGCGCATTCCGAGGCGAACGGCAAATCGGCTATCATCTTAGAGTTGCAAATGGAGCAAACCTTTCGAAGGTGGCCGATCCTGAGACAAGCTACAATATAAGCACGGTCTTTGGGCGCCGAGAAGACGGGTCGCATGGCGGAATGCCACTCTGCCATCGATCGCCGGTGTGCAGAATGCTCAGCTGCTCCGATGCATCGGTTCGCGAAACTGGAATTCGATAACGTCCTCGATCGTTCCATGGAGCCAACGCTCCCATTCGCTTTCCTGCAACAGGACCGGGCGATCGTTGAATGGCCTGACCAGTTCGTTTGCGGTCATCGTCATTCCGGTTGCGGCAAAATCCCGCCCAGGCGACTGTTATAACACAGAACAAAATAGGCACAAACCGATATCCGCCAGACTCCAGCCTGATTTCTGATTCTTGATTCACAGAATACAGCCTGATATTTTGAATCTTCCAATCATATTATAGACTGTGTGTTGCCGTTGATAATCAGTCTGTATTCTGATATTTTTGTCTCATGATCAGCTTACAGTCTGAGGGCAATGAATGAAGAGCGACAGTCGAAAGAGGGGGCGCCTGCGACTCGATGAACGACTTCGAGCGCTCCAACCGATCGACCGGTTCAGGGCGCCGCCGAAGGGATGGGTGCGCGCACTACGCGACGCGCTCGGGATGACGGGTGCGCAGCTCGGCACGCGCATTGGCGTGCGGCCCCAAACCGTAGAAGCGATAGAGAAGTCGGAAGCCGCGGGCACGATCCAACTTAACACCTTACGTCGTGCAGCTGAGGCGATGGATTGCACCCTCGTCTACGCACTGGTACCCAACAGTTCACTCGGGGCTGTCGTCGAGGCGCGCGCGAGGAAAATCGCAACGCGCGAGCTTCAGCGCGTCGCGCATACAATGCGGCTCGAAGCTCAGGGCACGGATGAAGCGGACTTCGAATCGCGCGTCCAGGCATACATTCGCGACAAGCTCTCCGAGCGCGACCTCTGGAACGAGACATGACGGACCTGTTTCAGGAGCCTGAGGGCGCAACGCCCCTTGAACCGCATGAGCGAGAGGGGCTGCTTCAGACATGGATCACGCACCGCCGTGATCTCAACGAGGCAGAGCAGGAAAACATCGTCGAGGGTGCGGCCTGGGCGCGCGGTCGCCGGCGCGTATCGCTTGAACGAATGCTCAGCGAGAACTTTATGCGGACACTGCACAAGCGGATGTTTGGCGAAGTCTGGGAATGGGCCGGCACCTTCCGAACGACGGAGCGCAACATCGGTGTCCAAGCCTACCGTATCGGCGCGGAGCTCGCGAGCCTGTTAAGCGACGTCCGATATTGGGTGGAGCATGAGACATTTTCGCCGGATGAAATTACGATCAGGTTTCACCATCGCCTGGTCGCGATCCACCCATTTCCAAACGGAAATGGCCGTCACGCTCGCTTGGCGGCCGATCTTCTGATCGAACGCCTTGGCAGCGAGCGTTTCAGTTGGGGCGGCGGAACTCTGGCCGATGTCGGTGAGCTGCGGACTCGCTACGTCGCAGCCCTTCGCGCAGCCGACAACCATAATATCGCCCCGCTGCTAGAATTCGCGCGCACATGAGAGGCGCAGCTTCAGTGCACATCGTTCGCCTTGAAAGGATACGAACCGTCGGCGCCTTACGCAGATGAGTTAAGCGTTTGATAAGTCGAAGGTGAGGCATGCCTATTTATGGAATTTTTGTTAGAGGCTGCCGCAGCGCCGAACCAAATGTCACGTGTCAAACCGTCTCCCCAATGTAGACATGATGCTCCATAGTAGTTCGTATGGCCGGATAATCGTTTGCGTTGAATGTCTGTGTCAACCAGGCACCTCGAGTAGACTGGGTCTCCTGAACCTCGACTGAAGAGTTCGAACTCGCAACGTCACTATTGTAAGATAGTCGAATGCGGACTCAGACCCGATCGTTTAATGGTCCTAGGCTTGAAACAGCCCCGCGACAACCGTGCAGGACACGATAGCGAGCCATACGGACGCGGTCCGCTGAAGTATCATCAGGCGCCAATGGCTTCGCGGACCGACCTGCGTCAACCTGCCTATTAAACCCCAAATCACGGCAACTATGCTTGCCAAGGCAACGAAAATGATAAGCTTTGGCAGGAAGTCCGACGCGCTCGGCGGAGGTAGAAGAACAAGTCCGAACACAAGGGCCTTGGGGTTGAGCGTCGTCGTCACATATATGCGTCGAGCGGTCACGCAGCGGTCCGATACATCTTTGTTTCCCGCCACCCAAAGCTTTATTGCGAGATACATAACCCAAATCGCCGCTGCGGCCTTCAGCACCAGAGCAGTTTCCGGCCAACGCCTGATCAGCTCTCCCCCAAGCCACGTAAGGGGCAAGATCATAGTAAGGTAACCGAGCAATTCGGCGGGGAGTAGTCTCGGAACGACCCAAAAACTGTTGCGTGCCGATGCCAACCCCATCAACGTATTGGTCGGGCCGGGGCTTAGTAGGAGAATGAACACCGTCGAGATAAATGCTGGATAGCTCATTGCAGGTCGCCTGTAGTGGTAGTGTCTTGAGTCAAGTTCGATGGGGTACACGCAGGTGCTTGCCCTTGGCTTTTCTCAGGTCCAACTATCTGTCTCGTCGTTGTAAGGAATGCTCGACTGGCTTCCCGGACGCGAGCAGGCAATCGCAGCGGCCTTCGCGGCTCGTCGCATCGCCGCGTCGAGCGAGAGGCCTCGATCGAGAGCCGACGCGAGGACGCCCACAAAACAATCACCAGCTGCGGTCGTATCCACAGCATCAACGCGCAGCGCTGGGACCCTTACATTCTCGCCATCGATGAACGCTTCGGCTCCCTCTCCTCCCATGGTGCGTAAGACACCGGTGTCGAGAGACTCGGACAACGATCTCGCGGTCGACTCGCAACCAAGCCAACCGGAAAGAGCTTCGGCCTCGTCTTCGTTGACGATTACGATATCGACGAGAGAGAGAAGGTCGCGATCTAGCCGGTAGGCAGGAGCGAGGTTGAGAATCGACTTTGCGGGATGATTGGAAACCCGTCTGATTAGATTTTCAATCTGAATAGCGTCGTTCTCCATCTGCATCAGGACGTAACTTGCGTTACGAAGCAGCTCATCTTCAACGCTATCGGATTGGGCTGCCAGATTGGCGCCTGCTGCGACTGCGATCATATTGCGGCCATCGGCATCAATCATTATTGCGGCGGAGCCGGTAGGCTCGTTCGATCGGACCACACGGCGGATATCGACCTCGCTTTCCAAATTCTGAAGGGCGATAGGGGCCATGGCGTCGTTACCCACCGCCCCGGTCATGACGACATTTGCGCCATCCCGCGCAGCTGCCAGCGCTTGGTTAGCCCCCTTCCCTCCAGCCTCCGTTCGCGATCCGCGGGCTAAGACCGTCTGACCCGCTTGAGGTATCTCGTTGACCAGGTAGATGAGGTCAACATTTATGGATCCGAACGTGACGATCATACTACCAACCCCTCGTTTGCTGCTCGCCGGCGGCGCCAAAATGAGCGATCGCTGTGATCTTCGTCTGCAATCGAAGTGCACATCACCGTGACAATCCGTTAGTTCTCACTCTCATTCGCTTCGCTTATAATCAGAATTGCTTTTTCTTTTAGAATCCATTTCTATTTTCATCAAGCTCAAAGAGCATTCCGAACTTGTCCGGCTCGAGCCCCCGGACCAAACAAACCGAGACTTGACAGCTGCGACAACAAATGGATCTGTTGTGGAAGCCTATTCCATATTGGAAACAAACCTTATAGGCTTCACTAAAAGGAGATTACGGTTTGACCGTCGCAGCCGTATCACGATGCCTGACGCTTTTGGAAGTGTTGGCTGGAGAAGCAGGATCAATCGAGTTGTCCGACCTCGCTGGACGTCTTGATATGCCAGCGAGTGCGGTCCATCGCCTTTTGACTACGCTGATTAGCCACGGTTGGGTGACCCAAGATGCCGCGAGCCAAAACTATGCCCTTTCTCTTCGGTTGAGCGCCTTGGCGTTCCGGAATCTCGATGCCCGGAACGTCCCCGACGTGGTCCAATCTGTCCTGAATCGGTTGGCTGCGGAAACGCAAGAATATTGCCGTCTAGCGATCCTGGAAGGTCAGGATTTGGTATGGGTGGCACGCGCACAAGGAGCGACAACCGGCCTCCGATATGATCCGGACATGGGACAAGAAATCGTTCTTCACGCAACGGCGAATGGAAAGGCGTGGCTTTCCACCCTGCCTGAAGAACGCGCACTGGAGATTGTCTATTCTCGCGGTTTTGCGGCCAAACGAAAGCTTGGTCCCAATTCTGCTCGATCGATCGATGAACTCAGAGTCCGACTGAATGAAACCCGGGAGCGGGGCTTCGCAACCTCTGTCGAGGAGGGTGAGGCTGGTACCGCAGCAGTTGCGGTTCCCTTTCGAACGAGTTCTGATGCTGAAGCGCCGGTCGCTGGAACGATCTCCGTTGCGGGACCTCTTATGCGCATAACCGAAGATCGTTGGCCCGACTTAGTTCGCTCCCTCAAAAAGGCTGCGGAAGAACTGAGCGACATCTGGCCTCTGCGAGTTCGTCAGCGAACCATGACGCCACTGATCGTTGCAACCGGCGCTGTGCGGTAGCTGCGTCTACACTTACTTTCAAGCATGATCACGTCCGGCTGGATCTGCAAGGACCACCGAGCTCTGGCATTGCAGACCTCATCATGTGCCCTCACGAAGCGGTTCTGCGCCTCTCCGCGCCCTCGAGCTTGTCCACTGCCAGCCCGCCAGCAACGCAGGCTGATTGGGAGCACACTCGCGTCTATCCTCTGCTCTTTGCCGGACATCAGCCTCTTCCTCCCTATCTATCACCGTGCCGATGTTTCGCACCCGAAGGCGCGCCTCACTCAATTTTCCAGTAGATTTGAAAGGTATTTTCGTTTTAGAAATCATTTCCAATTAAATCCCCAAGTAAGAGAGGGTTTGCGATGAGCGTAACAAGATGGGAGGACGACGCCACTCTTTGGCACGGTCCAGACTATGGCTCGGAGGCTTTGAAATACCACCCGGACGTCAAGTCGGCGGCTGTCGCAGGTCGGATCATCACCTGTGTCGAGATCGTCGATTGGAGCGGCACAGGTACAAAGGACATGCTGATTTCTGCATGGGACGCCTGCTACGACGGTCGCGTCTTCTTGCGTCGCCAAATCGGCACCAATCCTGACGGCACACCTGTCCTAGGTAAAGAAGAACTTGTCGAAGGCGTCCGCGGCTACGTGACGGCCGTTAAGGACGGAGATGTTTTCCATCTTGTCTCCGCGTCGCGCCTGCGCAAGCAGATTTATGTGTTTCCCAACATTGGAAAAAAAGGCGCGCCTGAATTTGGCGACCCCGTGCGCCTTGACCTCGATGCCGACTGGGTCAAGGGTAACGAATATTTCCATATGGCCCGGTTCCACGATATCGATGGCGACGGGGTGGCGGAACTCATCGTCGGTAGCGACTACTGGAACGATTATTGGCCGAACGGTCTGGAATGGAACGATGAAGGCTATCGTGGCTATGACGACGCCGGACGTTGGCTCGGCGGTCCGCTGCGTGGCTTCCTGTACGCATTCAAGAACAACGGTACGCTCGCAGCTCCCGTGCTGGAAAAGGGTCATGCCCTCATCGCCGGCGAAACGCCACTTGAGGTCTATGGGCAGCTGGCGCCCGCATTCGGCCAGTTCGGGACTGGGCAGCAACACATCATCGCAGGCGAGTTCTGGAATATCCTGCATATTGCCCGGCAGCGCGAAGACGGAACCTTCGAGCCGACCAGCCTGGTCCGCGGTGTCGACGACACGGTTCTGCAACTCGAACAGTGCATCCATCTCCCCTGCGTCGTCGATTGGGATGGCGACGGTCGCGAAGATATCGTTTACGGCGCCGAGGATGGATACATCAGCTTCCTCAAGAACGTCGGCGATGGCGAAGACGGACTTCCACGTTTCGAGCAGCGCGGTCGCATCGAGACCACGAAGCCATTGATTCACGCGGGTATCCTGCCAAGCCCCGCGGCCTATGATTTCAGCGGTGACGGGCACTACGATCTTATCGTTGGCAACAGCACAGGCGAATTGCTCTTCTACCAGAGCCGGGAAAAAGACGGGATCATTTATCTCGACAAGGAAGTCATGCTGAAGGGTGGCGACACGCCGATCCGGCTTGCAGCCGGATTGACGGGCTCTATCCAGGGGCCGTCGGAAAAAATGTTCGGCTATTCCTGCCCGACCCTTGCCGATTGGACCGGCAATGGCAGCATGGACATTTTGGTCAGCGACGTCACAGGCCGTCATCGGCTATTCCGAAACACCGGCGAAAAGGTCCTGCCGCCGCGCTTCGGCGAGGAGGAGTTCCTAACCTTCAAGGGCAAGCCCTTGAAGACAGTCTGGCGGGTTCGACCGGCGGTCGTTGATTGGCACAAGGACAGCGACCTCCATTATGTCGCACTGGATGAGGACGGAGTGCTCAGTGACTGGAGGAAGGCGTCCGACACGGAACTCGTCGACAAACGTTTCCTACGTTGGGAAGATGGCGAAGCAATGCGCTTTACGGTCGATGTCGGCGGCGGTCGCGGTCGCGTGAAGCTCTGCTTTTGCGATTGGGAGGACTCAGGTCGCACCGATCTGATCTTTGGCACCCATGCTCGCGCCTGCGTGCCACCGGATCCGAAGACCGGCGCACCACGCAATACAACAAAGCAGGCGGGCCTGTTCTACTCCCGCAACGTCGGAACACCAGAAGAGCCGCGCTTTGCGTTGCCAATCCCCATCAAGCACCGTGACGAGACCATCCAGATGGCGATGCATGTCGCTTCCCCAGAAGTCGTCGACTGGGCGGGCCGCGGAAATCTCGATATCGTTGTCGGGATCGAAGACGGCAGCATCGTCTGGCTCAAGCGCGAGGAACTGTCGTGGTGAGCGTCAACATTCGAGGCACAACAAAGCTGATTGGCATCATCGGCGACCCGATCGCCCAAGCTAAGTCGCCAGCTGCGGTCAATCCTCTTTTCGCGGCACGCGGAGCAGATATCGTGTCTGTCCCGCTTCATGTCCCCGCAAAAGACCTGACGACAATCTGGGCCGGGCTGAGGGCGATGCCGAACCTCGTGGGGTTCGGCATTACTCTGCCTCACAAACAGACGGCCATCGATCTTTGCGACAGTCTCGATCCGGTGGCCGCCCGGGTCGGCGCTGTCAACTTCGTCCGGCGCGAACGCGACGGTAGCTTTCGAGGCTACCAATTCGATGGCAGAGGTTTTGTGCGTGGCCTCCAGTCGAAGGGAATCTCGATTGAGGGTCGCGATGCTCTCATCATCGGAGCCGGTGGCGCTTCGGTCGCTATAGCGTTTGCACTCGTCGAGGCAGGTGCAAACAGCATTACAGTATCTAATCGAACTTTTGACAAAGCCGAAGCGCTGGCGGAGACGGTGAACGCTGATTTTGGAAGAAAAGTTGCCAAGGCAGGCAGGGCCGAGCCGGAAGCAGGCCAGCTCGTCGTCAATGCCACGTCACTCGGCCTTCAAGATACTGACGCGCTACCGCTCAATCCAGATCTCCTGCAGCCAGGGATGACATTCGCTGAAGTCATTGCCCAGCCGGAAACAACCAGGCTTCTTGCGCTGGCTGCGGCAAGGGATGTCGAAACGCATTCCGGCATGCACATGATCACCGGACAAGCCGACCTCACCGTCGACCATATCTGTGAGCTTTGGGCTTAGTCGCGTTCAATTTGGCGCACCCATCCGGCATGCCGGACGTTTCACCATGCCATTCGCACCGGTCACCCGATGCGAAGCTGGGGACGCCAAGTTCAGCCCCGATTTTCAGTTCGCGTGTGAGCCACAATATTTCGCATGACGATAGCCAATCCAACCCACTCCGATTGCGCCGATCCGCGGCTTACCGACGAACCTGTTCATTTCTGATGCCTCCCACCATTGGATGAAGATGCTCGCGCACTGCTTACAATATTCGCGGAATTTCTGTGTTGACACACGACGGTCCGTCCGGACGGCCATGTTAGGGTGCATTCGCGGTCTGCAGTGCAGTGAGCCTTGCGCCTGATGAACGCCAGCATCCGAGTGCTTCTCAGAGTTAACTTCCTGACAGGATTGCGCTCAGGCTCAGTAGTCTCCAGCTGAGGTGGCTTCAAAAGCTCTCACTGGCACCTGTCGGGAGGGCCATCGTCAATGCATTGGTCATGAAGAAGCTGCCGCTCTTGCAAACGGGCCTCTGCCGAGGCAGTGCCAGGATTATCGAGTTCCCTGATTTTGCAGCCTCAGACCTTTCTCTGGCCACCGAAGTCTGCCAACCATGCCTGTCAGCGATAGCGTCACGACGGCGTCGCGCAATCCTCGGCCTGCAAACCCGAGGTTTGTCGGATAGATTTCCGGCATCCACACTTGGTCAAGCAGTTTGCCTTGTGGAGAAATCACCGTTATGCACCCGGTCACCAAGGTCGAGACACAGATGTTACCGGAAGCCGCAATCTTCAGGCTATCCAGGCGTTGGAAGCCGCCAAGTCCGATAACGAGCTCGCCGCCGCTCTGGCTCGGAAAAGGTCTTTTATGGACTACTCCCGGCCCAGCGATGGCGTAGCTCCACAGTCGTGCTGTTTCCATTTCGGCGACGTAAAGCGTCGAGAGATCGGGTGACAAGCCAATTCCGTTTGGTGCGAGAAGTGGGAACACCACCCTCTTTATCGAACTGCCATCGGCTTTTCCGTAATAGACAGCCCCATGGTCCCGGTAGAACTCCCGGACCCTGCCCGTGTCAGTAAAATAAAAGCCGCCCTGATCATCGAAAACGATGTCGTTAGGGCCGCTAAGTATTCGGCCGTCGCACTGGTCATACAAGGTCGTGACCTCACCCGTAGCGATATCGACCCTTTGGACCAATCCGCCGGAGTAATCTGGAGCCAGACCAACGGGTCGCAACCAATCACCCTCCTGCTCCCAGGAGAAGCCCCCATTATTGCAAACGTACAGCGCTCCATCCGGCCCTAAAGCCATCCCGTTAGGACCGCCGTTGGTGACCGCCAGTACGTCCTGTTTTCCGCCTTTCCTGATCCTCACGATCCTGCCGCGACCGATCTCAACGACGGCGATCGAACCGTCGGGGAGTTCGACGGGGCCTTCCGGAAAGTGAAGTCCCTTGGCAATGATCTCGATGGCAGGCTTCGTCATACAATCGGCCGATGGTGCAATACGATGTCCGCGTAAAAATCTAAGGCGAACGGATGGTTGTCATAGACTCGGGCGCCCGAGGCCAGGCCGTTGTCGCAATGGGCTACGTCGCGGCTGACTTTTGCAGCTCGAGCTGAGGGTCATCTGCGCCGCCAGACAACTGTTAAGCGGCGAGTTAGGTAGTGGCGTCGATCTGTTCAGGAAGGCCCCCGTTTGCCGCCGAACGGTACCCCGCTTCGATGACGGCCAGTGCGCGTTCCGCCTCGAGTAGACCTGCAAAGGGAGGGCGGCCCTTTGCGAGATCAGCCCAGCTGCGGCGAAGAAAAACCGGGTAATACTCGTCCGTATTGTATTCGATTGTCGTCGACCTAGCCTTCTCGTTTTCACGCGACTTTGCATAGAACTGGTCCGCGTAACCGCGAATGTAAGATTGACGATGCGAGATCGAGAACGAAAAGTCTCGCTGATCCTTGGCTGTGGAGGGATACAGATAGCCAGTCTCGATTACACCGATCTGACCTGAACCGGTGCGGCAGGTGAACACAGCTTGTTCGTCAACTGTTACATCAGGTCGATAAATCTGGACCTGGCCTGAGACCTGGGTGATTGGGGATTGGGTCAGGTTTGAAATCATGTCGATGAAGTGAACGCCGACGTTCAGCATCGACCCACCTCCGGCAAGCGCCTTATCAAGCATCCAACCGCATCCGTTTCGCTCATAACGGGCAACCGACCCCACGATAAACCTGAAGGAAAGATGCTGGAAACCCTCTGGCGAGAATCCTGCAGCCGGCGAGAGACGATCGCCCAGGTCGCTCACGCGCATAATGAGAGGCACGCTCACATAGACGCCATGCTTCTCCGAAAGTTTGCGGATACGACGAACTTCCTCGAGATTCACCCCGCATGGCTTCTCTATAAGAAATGGCTTGCCTTTGGCGATCAGACTCTCTGCGAGTTTGGCCATGTCGGAATGACGGCTAAACACGAGCGCAAAGTCAAAGTCCTGGCTCATCAGTTCGTCATTGGAACCATAGAGCTTGCAATTGAGCAGATCGGAAAAACGAGGCCCGGCGAATGAAGCGCTGTCCGATATGCCGATTACCTCGATACCCGGATCCTTCAGCGCTGGGATGTATAGCGGAAAATGCCAGTGGCTGACGTCGAATACTGCGATCTTCATCTCGACTCCGATTATTGGAGGTTTATCAAGGCGAGGAGCCGTGGTTAAACGCATCAAGGGCCGTGGCCAGACGACGGTGCGCGGACTGATGTTTTAACTGCCGTCAAGCGGCTCCTTGTGAAACGCCTCTCGTAATGCTATTGGAATAGCGTTCCGATAAACCGGATATCGTGATACCATGCGCCTTGTCAAATCCCTTCTAGACCGTTGTTTCGACGTCATCACGCTGTTGACGGAGAACGCCACTGGACTGTCGCTAGGCGAAATCAGTCGTCGACTGGACATCCCCAAGAGCGCAGCGCATCGCCTGCTCAACAGTCTGTGTGATCTGGGTTGGGCCGAACAGGATCCCGAGAACGGGTTCTACCGGCTTTCGTTGCGCCTCGCCGTGATGGGCCAGCGCCTGCTGGCCGGGACAAGAATCCCCGATATCTGCCAACCTATTCTGGATCGGTTAGCCAGCAATACCAAGGGACTAGGCAGGATTGCGATCCTGGATCCAGACGGCTTGACGTGGATCTCCCATTCGCAGGGAATGCGGTCCGGCCTGATTTACCAGCCCGAACTCGTTGCAAAGGTCCCGTTGCACACGACCGCCAACGGAAAAGCCTGGCTAGCGACGCTGGATCGGGAGGAGGCGCTGGCCAGGGCGGTTGCCAGTGGATTGGGACGGACAGACCTGGGTGGTCCGCGCGTTATCACGTCTAAGCAGACATTTTCTGCGGCTTTGGATGAGACTGAAGAACGGGGATGGGCCGCGGCGATCGAGGAAGCTGAAGCCGGCGTCGCCGCTGTCGCCGCTGTCATTCGCGTTGGAGGTCAGGTTGTTGGAACGGTGAGCATCGCTGGGCCGATCCACCACTTTTCTCCGCAAGTACTTCCGCAGTTAGCGGAACAGGTGAAGGCCACGGCCGAGGAACTTTCGCAACTTTGGCCGTATCGGATAGCCTCACCCAGCGCTCAAGCCAACACTTCGAGAATCTCGCAAGTTGTTGGAAATATTATCTAAAAATCTCCGACAGCTATCAGTGTATTTCTCGCATCACTGACCTCTGTTGACACCCGCCTTTCTTAATGGAATAACGTTCCAATAGCGATTGTGGAGATCGCCTTAAGGAAGTGGCCGCTTCGGTGGCCGGCAGGAGGAAACAGTTGGCTAGTGTTGAGCTCAAGTCCGTTCGCAAAGCTTACGGCGCCGTACCCGTGCTTCATGGCGTGTCAGTCGACATCAATGAAGGGGAGTTTGTAACCCTGGTCGGGCCCTCGGGCTGCGGAAAGTCAACTCTGTTGAGGATGATTGCTGGCCTGGAAAGCATCTCAGGCGGCGAGATCCAGATTGGCGGACGCACCGTCAACGATGTTCCTCCCAAGGCCAGAGATATCGCGATGGTCTTCCAGAACTATGCCCTTTATCCGCATATGACCGTTGCGGAAAACATGGGCTTCTCCTTGAAGCTGAAAAAGGCGCCCCGCGAGGAGCGGGCGACACGCGTTCAACGAGCAGCTGAAATCCTCAGTCTCACGAAACTCCTTGATCGCTACCCGCGCGAACTCTCAGGTGGGCAACGTCAGCGTGTCGCGATGGGCAGAGCAATTGTTCGTGATCCGCAAGTCTTCCTGTTCGATGAGCCGCTTTCTAACCTCGATGCAAAGTTGCGCGTGCAGATGCGCGCTGAGATCAAGGAACTGCATCAGCGGCTCAAAACAACGACTGTTTACGTGACCCATGACCAGGTCGAGGCAATGACTATGGCCGACAAGATCGTCGTCATGCACGACGGTTATGTCGAGCAAGTCGGTGCGCCGCTTGAGCTTTATGATTACCCCGCCAATATATTCGTTGCTGGTTTCATCGGATCGCCGTCGATGAACTTCCTTAAAGGCAAAGTCGAGCAAGGTCGGTTCGTTCTTGAGGACGGCCACACCCTTCCACTGCCTGCGAGCATAGCCGATATGTCGGAGAAGGTGATCTACGGCGTTCGTCCGGAGCATCTCGCTCTGAGTGACGGAGGAATGCCCCTCACCGTCACGGTCGTTGAACCAACAGGGTCGGAAACGCAGATCATTGCCCGTCATGGCTCTCAAACCATCGTCTGCATTTTCCGTGATCGAGTTCTACCGCAAGTCGGCGAGACCATCACCGTAGCCCCTGATCTTTCACGCGTTCATCTCTTCAGCGAGAGCACTGGCCGTCGCCTGTCCTGAGCACGCGACAAAACCCCACTCTGCCTGAGGCGCCTACACGGGATTAGTAATCGAATGTCGATACCTCCGCTACAACTCAGCACTGATCAAAGCGGGACCAACCTTGCGAGCGACGTTGTGGACGCCACTGACGACGCAAACCGCTTTAGTTGGGCTCCCTTTCTGTGGTTTACACCCGCTATCTTGATCCTGTTTCTTGTTACGCTCTATCCGACGATCTTCGTGATCTGGTTGAGCTTCCAGAAAACGAAATACTACGAACTCGTTGGCTTTGCTGGTCTCGCCAATTACGCCGAAGTTCTAAGCTCATCCGAGTTCTGGGACACGACCGTAATTTCCCTGACCTACGTTGGGGGATCTCTGGCCGGTGCCATAATCCTTGGAATGGCCTCAGCGCTGGTTTTGAACCGGGCGGGCGTTACAGGTTCTGCGCTGCGCGTTTTCATCCTTTTTCCCTGGACGCTATCCATGTCGGTCGTCGGCAGCATCTGGCTCTGGCTCCTCAACCCATCATTTGGGCCCATACCCTACGTGATCCAGAAGCTGGGTATCGATCCCGGTTTGATGTTGGGGGATCCAGGAATGGCCTTGCCCCTCATCATCATCGTCACAGCTTGGTGGTCGTTCCCATATGTCATGGTGATGGCGACGGCAGCCATGCAGTCCATTCCAAAAGAACTTTACGAAGCCGTAGAGATCGATGGAGGTGGCGCGTTTGTGAAGTTCCGTTACGTCACGCTCACTGAAATTCTTCCCACCTTGGGCAGCACGGCGCTGACGCTTTCCATCATGTACCTGACCTTGATGACACTGATCATTGTCATGACAGGCGGAGGACCGCTGGGGTCGACGACCACGCTCAGTTTCGAAGCCTTCCGTGGGACCGTTCAGGCGGTCAACATTGGGCCGACTGCTGTCGTCTCGATCGTCGTCCTCATTATCAATGTCGCCCTTGGTGCTCTTTACACCCGGCTAACCGGCCGCGTGACCGGATAGGATTTTAACATGAGTAGCGCTCTTTCGAACCGCACAGGCGGACAAATACCCGCCGTCCTGGGATCCTTCATTATCGGAATTATCGTTCTCGGGCCGATTCTTTGGGCCTTTGCAACGTCTTTCAAGACAGAAGTTGAAGCGGTTGTTGTTCCCCCGACCATATGGCCAAATTCACCAACTCTCGAGAACTACACCAAGGTCTTGCAGGACGCGGCTTTCTTGACCGATCTCTGGAACTCCGTCGCTTACTCCGTCGGTGCCGTGATCATCGCTCTCCTCGTCGGAATTCCCGGGGGCTACGCCGCCGCACGCTTTTCCTTCAAAGGCAAGCGTGCCCTGATGCTGACGGTTCTTGCGACCTCGATGGTGCCAGGAGTCGCGTTGCTGGTTCCCACCTATTACCTGCTGGAAACGGTCGGTTTGCTCAACAGCGGTGTCGTTGTGACGATTATCCTTTCCGCAAGGATCATCCCGCAGACCGTCTGGTTCATCGCAAATTTCGTCGAGGCTGTTCCAATCGAGATCGAGGACTCAGCCATGATCGACGGCGCTTCCCGCTTCCAGATCATCTGGAGCCTGATCTTGCCGCTGATACGTCCCGGCATAGCCGCTGTTGCGACGATCGGCATTGTAACGACTTGGAATGACTACATTACCGTCGCCGTTTTTGCGCCCGAGGTCGCAAAACGGACCCTGCAGGTCGCCCTCGTTAATCAGGTTTTCGACGCTGTCGGGATTTCCTGGTCCTACATGATGGCCTTTGTCATGGTCGCATCATCGCCCGTTATCTTCATGTTCGGCTTCGTTCAGAAGTGGTTCATCTCCGGCCTTACGGCAGGCGCTGTCAAAGGCTGATGACGTACACAAAACATCCACACACCTTGTTCAACCTGGGAGGAAGACGCATGCAAACCACATCAAAACGGAAACTCATCAAATCGGTCGCGGCACTGGGAATTAGTTCCGCCATCTTCGCTTTCCTTGCTCCGCAAGCCTTTGCGGAGAGCACGAAGATCATCTACCAGACTTTCTTGGATCCGAACAATTCGAAGGATCCCCGGTCTGCTGCTCAGACCAAGATGATCGACGCTTTTCAGGCGAAGAACCCTGACATCAAGGTCGAGCTCCTTGTCGATCCGACGGGGGCAACAGCAGCTCGTGCTATCAAGTCCGGCAGCCAGACACCGGACGTGATCCGCGTCGTCGGTTTTGCTGTTCCCGAATTCGCCGCCACTGGAAATCTTCTTGAACTCGATGATTTGGTAAAGAAGGACGGCATTCCGGATGACGATTGGCTCCTGCCTCTGTCGCGTACGAAGGTCGCAGGAAAACTTTATGCCCTCCCCCAGGATTTTCGCATTCCGATCCTCTTCTACCGCAAGAGCATGTTGGAGAAGGCCGGGGTGAAGCCGCCGACGACTTGGGATGAAGTGTGTGCACTAGGTCCCAAATTCGGCGAATCCGACACGATCCCGTTCGCCGTTCCGCTGGGAGCCACAGGCGGGCTTGGTGGCGCCCAGAGCCTCGGCGAATTCTTCCTGAGTACAATGCTGCCTGGAAACGGCGGTGAATACTTCACCCCTGATGGTAAAATTGCTTTCTCAAAAGAGTCGTTCATCAAAGCGGCGCAAACGATCAAAGACTTCTATACGACATGCAAGGTGACGCCGCTGCGCAGCGCGCAGATGGGGTTCAACGAATTGCACGACGCGATCCGGTCAGGTAGTGCGGCGTCGGCCGTTTTCGGCCTGTATCGTTATAAGACAGTAAAGCAGCAAGGTGGCGGTGATGATTTGGCCTGGGCTCCGGCGCCAGGATATACAGCAAATGACAAACAGACGGTCTACAGCTACAACATTGCGATCAACAAGAAGACCGTCAATCAGGATGCCGCTTGGACCTTCGTGAAGTTCATGGTGTCACCGGAGGCACAAGCTTTCGCAGCCGAGGGCGGCGAAGTTGTATCGCGTAAATCAGCGTACACTGCGCCATATTTCCAGAGCGACGCTGGTCAGGACCAGAAGAAGTGGGCTGACCTGGTAGCCCAGCGTGGCCAAACTGTAACCTACACCCCCATCCTCTCCACATATCACACCATCCTGGGCGAAGCTTTCCAACGAATGATCCTGAAAGACGGATCGCCGGCAGATGCCTACGATGAGCTGATCGAACGGTATGGCGCGGCACTCGCGAAGGCGCAGTAATTGACTTAACTGCAGATGAAAATGCTGGATGGGGGTGAATACTCCCCTCCATCCAGCCGCTACCAAGACATTACCATCAACGCGCGTCGCCGATCGTCGACGCGAAGATTAGTGGTTTCGACGGCCCGTGTTCAGGCTTTTCGCCGGCTGAAATAAGCCGACGGCATCGGTGTGCCCGACGATCGCAGATCGCGTCAACACCATCCGAACCGAGCCGTTTTCCAACTCGCAGAGAGGCGTGGTTATGAGGTATCGTTACCTTGGGAGGACGGGAGTTCAGGTCAGCGAATACATGCTGGGGACCATGAGCTACGGATCAGATGGGAATACTGACGAAAAAGAGTGCATAGACATCGTGCACCATGCTTTGGACCGCGGCATCAACTTCATCGACACTGCGGACACTTATTCCCATGGAGAGGCCGAAGAGATCGTCGGCAAAGCGATTGCAGGCCGTCGGGACAAGGTGGTACTCGCAACCAAGTTTCGTCTGGCGGCAGGTGAAGGGCGCAACGAACAGGGCGGATCACGCTACTGGATTATGAAGCAGGTCGAAAACAGCCTGCGCCGGCTGAATACTGATCATATTGATCTTTACCAAATGCATCGGCCCGACCTTCAAACTGATCTCGACGAGACACTGGGCGCTCTTAGCGACCTGGTAACCCAAGGCAAAGTTCGTTACATCGGCTCCTCGACACTGCCGAGCTGGTACCTTGCTGAGACACAATCGGTTAGCCGATTGAATAAGACAGCGCGGTTCATCAATGAGAGCTCGCCCTACTCGATCTTTCAACGCGCCGTAGAGAGAGAAACCCTTCCCGCAGTTCAACACTATTGTATGGGATTTACCGCCTGGAGTCCCCTGAACGGCGGCTGGTTAACCGGCAAATACAAAGCCGATGGCTCCACGCCGTCTGGTTCCCGGGCCGAGCGCGTCAAAGGGCAATGGGGACAGCACTATCCCATCCTGCAGTCTCGCTTCGACATGCAGCGCGAGGGCAACAAGCGCAAGCTGGAACTACTCCCCGAACTTGAACGCGTCGCAACTGAGGCTGGCTTGTCGCTGATGCACATGGCTCAGGCGTTTCCCCTAGCGCATGCCGCGGTGACGTCTGTGATCCTCGGGCCTCGTACGCTTGAGCAGTTCAAGGCCATGGAAGCCGGGTTCGAGGCCACCCTTCAGGCAGCGACCCTTGACCGGATTGACGAACTTGTGCCGCCGGGATCGCTCATCGAAGAGGCTGATCGCGGCTATGTGTCTCCATGGCTCGCGCCAGAGGTTCGTCGCCACCTAGGTAAGGTCGCCTAAACAACAGACGGCCGTGACGGGGCTTCGTCGTCACATGACATTTCGTCCGTATCCCGCGCGAACGGTACGATCGTGATGTTCCGGCAGAACCAGTAGCGGCCCGAGAAATATTGAAATTCGAACAATAAGAAGGAGCCGATGACAGACATTGTCTTCAACCACGCCACGGTGCGCGAGAGAGCAGATATGCTGACCTTTCTTCGACTCTGCTCGGAGCGAGGACTTCACACCGTTTCCATTTGGGGGGACGAGATTGCCAAGGTCGGCGAGAAAGACGCTCTCTCTGTTTTGCAAGATTTCGGGATGGCGGTCTCAGGCTATAATCGCGTTGGACCGTTGGCAGCCGATTGCCTTGACCGGGCTGAGGCGGAGCTTGAGCGCGCAGCCAGATTCGAGGCTGATCATGTTTTCCTGTTTACGGGAGGCTTGCGGGACAATGAAAAGGATTTGGGTTCAGCAAGACGACGGATCGAGGATCTAGTTGGCAAAGTCCTCGAGCGCGCACGCAAGATTGGAGTGAAGCTGGCCATTGAGCCACTTCATCCAATGCTTACCGGCGATCGCACCGTGATCTCCAGCCTTTCCCATGCAAATTCTCTCTGCGATGCATTGGGACCGGGCATCGGCGTGGTCGTGGATGTCTATCATTGTTGGTGGGACGAGCGACTTAGTGCCGAAATCGAGCGTGCTGGTGAGGCCGGCCGGCTCTTTGGTTTTCATGTCAACGACTGGCTGATCCCTACGCGGCATCTCCTCACCGATCGAGGCATGATGGGAGATGGGATCATAGATCTGCGCGGCATCCACTCGATGATGCGAGATGCCGGCTACCATGGCGCGGTGGAGGTAGAGATCTTCTCCGCCGACTGGTGGGCTCGCGACCCTGCGGAGGTCATGGACATTGCGCTCGATCGCTGCCGTAGCCTGTTCAACAAGGCAATAAAACCATGCGAGTGAATATTCCCAACCTTGATGGCAACTCGCGTGTCTACGCTGTGTTTGGCGATCCAATCCACCAGGTCCAGACGCCGCGCCTGATCAACCCGATCTTTGCCGCGGCCGGAGTTAACATCTACGCGGTGCCGTTTCTGATAACCGACGAACATTTTGCTGCGGCGTGGGATATTTTTGCTGCGATTCCCAACCTTTGCGGTATCAGCACGACCATCCCTCACAAGGTGGCCGCCGCCAAGAGGTGTTCAACCCTCACGCCGACGGCAAAGGCAGTCGGCGCCGTCAACTGCGTTCAGCGTGGCGAGGACGGCCAGATGAATGGTGCGCTGTTTGATGGTGTAGGCTTTGTTGAAGGACTTGGAGAGGCAAAGCCGCGACTAAGTGGCGCCCGTGTGCTGATTGTCGGCGCAGGCGGCGCAGGCCGCGCGATCGCCTTCGCGCTAGCTGAAGAAGGCGTAAGGAAGATAGATCTTATGGATCTTTCAGCTGAATCCGTCGCCTTCACCGCGAATATAGTCAATTCCTTTCGTGGCGAGGAATGCGCCGTTTCAGTCGATGGATCGACAAGGTGGGACTACGATATCGTCATCAATGCGTCTCCGATCGGCGTCAAGGGTGACAGCGTCTTTCCTATGCCAGCGGCCGCGATACGGCCTGAAATGCTCATTGCTGACATCGCCAGCTTAAGCGGCGAGACGGCACTATTGCGCGCCGCTAAGGCAGCCGGCGCAACCGTCTCTGATGGAAATGACATGCTGCTTGCGCAGATCCGCCTGATGGCAGGTTTTGCCGCAGGCTTGCCGGCAGGAACTGCACTCTAACGATCAAAAATAGCGAAAGATTACATCATGAAGATCAAAGCCCAGGGGATCGTTCCCGTTATGCTTACCCCTTTCACCCCGGATAACCGGATCGATTGGGAAGGTCTCGAGCGACTTGTTGAATGGTATATCGCCAATGGTGCCGATACGCTCTTCGCCGTTTGTCAGTCGAGCGAAATGCAGAAGTTGTCGCTGGAGGAGCGAGTTGAGCTTTCCAAGAAGGTGGTCTCCTTGGCGGCCGGACGCGTGCGGGTGATCTCATCCGGACACATCAGCGAGAGCAGGGATGACCAGCGCGCAGAACTGGTGGCGATGGCTGAGACTGGCATCGATGCCCTTGTCCTGGTCAGCAACAGGCTCGACACCGGCAATGCCGGAACCGAAGCATTTCGTTCCGCCCTCGATGGAATCTTGAGTTGGCTCCCCAGCCACCTGGCCCTCGGTCTGTACGAATGCCCAGCTCCCTATCGCCGCCTCTTGAGCGATGACGAATTCAAGCTGTGCCGCGACACCGGCCGCTTCGTAACGCTGAAGGATGTCTCCTGTGACCTCGAAACAGTCAAGCGGCGCATCGCGCTTTCTGGCGATTCCGGCTTTGCGATCGTCAACGCCAATGCGGCCATCGCCGCTGCCGCTATGCGCGCAGGTTCGAAAGGCTTCTCTGGCGTCTTCACCAACATCCACCCCGACCTCTACGCCTGGCTTTACAAACACGCTTCCGAAGAGAGCGTTTTGCGCCGCGACCTTGAAAACTTCCTGGCGCTAGCAGCGATGGCCGAGCCGATGGGCTATCCCGGTCTTGCCAAGGTTTGGCACAAGCGCCTTGGCACGTTTGATAGCGTTCATTCCCGTGTCACAGATTATGACATTACCGAGCGGCACTGGGCAGTCGTGGATCTGCTAGACCATATTCGGCGGGGGACCGACAGGTTCAGAGAGCGGATCAAGCAAGTCTCCTAACCATTAGCCACCGTCGAGTTTGCTTCTTCAATGCGCGGGAACGCGCGCTACGCATTGAAGAACAATGGTTATCCGCGGAGCGCGCCGTCATCCATGCGGTCATCATCGGACGATTCTAACACTCATCTTTCAAGCGAAGCCGTCCAAGAGGCAGAAATGAGCCCTACTCTAGCCACACCTGATCAAATTGCGTTGGCTTATCAACTTCGCAGTCTCCGTCATGACGCAAGCCAGATTCCGACGGGTCAGCTCGTGTCAATGCCCTTAGCGCTTGAGAACGCAATAGAGGTGCAGAGGCAGTTGTCGAAACTCGAAGGAGTAGACGTCCCTGCTTGGAAAGTGGCCAAATCGCCCGACGGCGAACCTGTTATCGCTCCGCTTCATCCATACTTCGATAATCCTTCCGGTGCGGCCATTGCATGGCGAAGGGACATAAAACTGGAGATAGAAGTTGCGGTGGAGCTTTGCCAGGATCTTCCTGTTCGGGCCGACACATCCTATGAGCGGGCCGACATCGAGGCCGCAATCTCAAACGTCTACCTCGGTGCAGAGTTGGTGTGGAGCGGCATTTTCGAAGGTGGCAGCATTTCCTTCCAGGCCTTTGTGGCAGACCGCCTCGGAAATATTGGCTACGTAAGAGGGCCGGCTCTAACCCTATCGGTTCTTCAGCCCGGTGCCAGTTTTCCCCTCAAGATTTGGCTCAACAAGCAGGTCGTTTTCGACGCTGCCGCAGAGCATCCGACGAAGGATCCGCTTACTTGGATCTGCGGGTACGCGAACAATCGATCCAGGCCTGACGAAGTGCTCAGAGCAGGCTCGATTATCACGACGGGAAGCCTCTGTGGTGCACTCGAGGTTGCCAATCCGGGGGACGTATCCGTCCAACTGGGCGAGGACGATGTGCTGGATTTCGCGCTGTCCTAAGCCTCTTTACACATGACGAAAAAGGAGCCCGAAGTGATGCAGTTGAACGCTTCCTATACTGTGAACACTTACTCTTACACGACCGGTTACTCCGCTCTCGATTGCCTACGCCATCTTTCTGGTCTTGGCTTTTCTAGCTTCGAAATGATGCTTGTCCCGGGGCATTTTTGGCCGAGTACCGCGACAGTCGCGGAGCGCAAAGCGGTCGAAAGTCTTCTAAACGAACGAAACATTCGCATCGAAACCCTCAATCAGCCAAATCTCGACGTTAATCTTGCAGCCCTTACGCCCGAATGCCGCAAATACTCTTGCGGTGTTGTTGCCGCTGCGTTGGAACTTGCTGCTGACTGGGGTGCCGCTGGAGTAGTCGTCAACCCTGGAAAGACAAACCCTGTTTTCCCGGCGAGTCTTGAGAAGCTTACTGAATGTTTTCAATCGTCTCTCGACATCCTGGTGCCGCGCGCGGCCGATCTGCAGGTCCAGCTCATAGTTAAGAACCATCCGCTGTCGTGGCTTTATAAGGGAAACGACCTTCTGTCCTTTTTTAATCGTTATGGGTGGCCGAACATCGGGTTGGGATATGACATTGCGAATGCTGCCTTCGGGCGCGATCCGGCGGTCGATGTGATTCCCAAATTAAAAAAGCATCTGTCGGCCATCTACGTTGCAGACACGCCCCTGGATGATTTTCGTCACGATCCACTTGGAGGAGGCGCAGTGTCATTTGGACCTATCGCGCAGGTTCTGGAGAGCATCGATTATCGCGGACCTTCGATTTTCGAGATCGTTTCAGCTGACCCTGACAGAGCAATTCTGGAAAGCGCATCATTCTTGAACAAATTCTGGCGGCCCAGATGATCGAGATCGGTCCGTTGGCCTGCGATCTTTCTCTCTCAGATTGCAGATAAGACCACACCACGCAGCTAGATGTCGCGCTGAAGGCGACCAGGAGACGTCAATGATCATAAATACTTTTTCCTACCTTTGGAAATCCACTGCGATACAGGCGATGTCTGAACTTATCCGGCATGGCTTTACGGTATTTGAAGTTCCCGTGAGTTCCCCACACTGCTGGCCGGACGAAATGTCGGCAAGTTCGCGTTTGGATGCGAGAAAGCAACTGCAGGACCACGGAGCGAGCGTCAGGTCGCTGAATGCTGGCGGATATGATATTAATCTGGCCAGCCCAGGCGCAAATATGAGGCGCAAAAGCACTGACCACATTAAAGATGTCATCCAACTCGCGGTCGATTGGGGGGTTGCCGACGTTGTAATCTCTCCAGGAACGCGCCGTCCGATGATCTCTCCCACCATCCCGCAAACCCTTGGATGGCTATATGAGAGTCTTGACGTGCTTCTACCGGTTGCAAAGCAAGCCGGCGTGCGGCTCCTCATGGAGAATACCCCATATTGTTTCAGGCCGACAATCGGGGAACTCGTCGGTCTTGTCGAGGAAATCAAAAACGAAAATCTGAGCATCGTCTATGACGTCGCAAACGCGGCCTACATTGGCGAGGATCCAGTAGCGAGTCTTCGGTTGCATCACTCTCACATAGGTCTCGTGCATATCTCGGATACGGGTACGGACGTCTGGGGCCACGATCCTATCGGCACGGGGATCATAGATTTTGCGGGTCTCGGGCGCGCCGTCGATTCAATTTTTAGTATTGATAGCGTTGTCCTCGAGGTTATTCGCGAAGAAGAGCCGCTGTTGGAAGTTAACAATGCGATGCAGGAGCTCAAAAAGAGGGGCTGGAGGGTTGATTGATAAACTCCGCATCGCAATTACGCTCGGTGGAAGATCCCCGTCGGTAAATGAGTGAACTTCGCCCACGATATCCATCTAAAGTGGTGGATACCTTGGGGAGCGCGAATTTTTGTGAGTGTCCATGACGCCCTAGATGCCACAACACGCCATCTTGTTGGGCGGGCAGAGTTCAACAATTATCGTATTTGAAACTCATTTAGAATCGCATTGTGATTTGGAAGTGAATTCCATATCATTCCACATCATCAATCGGAGAAATGTCCATGAGAGTGTTAGTTAGTGGAGGAAGCCGCGGAATTGGCGCAGCGGTTTGTATACGTATCGCAGAAGCTGCTGCATCAAGAGGCGAGCGTGCTCAGATCGCAGTGTGTGGCCTTGGCTCTTCCGAAGGGCAAGAGGACGTTGCGCGTTCGGTGCGCGCGTTGGGAGGCGATGCTATTGCGTTGTCTGGCGACCTGGGCAACATCGATGTGGCCCCGAACCTCGTAGAGGCGGCGGTGTCGGAGTTTGGTGGCCTGGACGCTCTTGTTGCCAATGCTGGCATGGCAAGTCCCGGAAACATCTGTGATTTGTCGGTTTCAGACTGGGACAAGATGTTCGCGGTCAACCTTCGCGGGGCTTGGCTTCTGGCCAAACACTGCCACCCGCACTTAAAGCAGAGTCGAGGCGCTGCATGCTTCACATCGTCGATGTCGGGACAAGTACCTCATGCGGGATCAGGTGCATATAGTCCAAGCAAAGCGGCGCTAACTATGCTTGCGAAGACCCTTGCCTTGGAATGGGCGCCGGATGGCATTCGTTCGAACATCGTCTCTCCGGGAATGACGCACACTCCAATGTCCGCAAAAATGTATGCCGATCCAGCGATTAAGCGGGCGAGAGAGGATCTGATCCCACTTTCCAGGATCGGCGATCCAAAAGACATTGCTAATGCGATTGAGTTCCTGATAAGCCCACTTGCGAGTTACATCACCGGTCAAGACCTCTGCGTCGACGGCGGCTTCTCAAAATCAATCTTAAGCCATATCCCTGGGCGCCCAAGCTCAAATTCGTAATCAGCGAAGGCGCGACCGCACGCTTGAATAAATTCCAGCATTTGGCCCCGGAAGACGAAAGCTTTTGAAGGTTCTGGCGATCGCGGAAGCGCTGTGATCGTCAGAATTTTACGCCCGTTCCCTGCAATGCGCGAACTCGTTGCCCTCTCCGCCGTTCGCTTGAACTGTTCGTCACGATTAGCCAGAGCGGCCAAATCGCTTGACACCAGTCGAACAGCTGCTGGGCAACAAGATGGACGACCTCCCCTTCCCGTTGGATCCGGCCATTGATCGCCATCATCGACGATCCGAGAACGATCCGCCGGCGTTTTTCGAAGAGTGTCGGCCCGCCCCGTCTCGTCCTCGATGGTGGTGAACATGATGCCGTTGGCCGATCCCGGCTTTTGCCGCACGAGCACAAGTCCGACGGTATAGACCCAATGACCTTGCGTTCATTGCCTCTGCACAATCACCGCCCCTTCAGACAGTATTATTCCGGCGCGACCTTCTGCCCGGCGCCGATGGGCAGTCAGCACTCGCTGACCCCGGCACGCCTTCGGGCGCAAAAAGGTGGGTCATCGGCGCCATAACAATCCGATTTTTGAGTTCAAGCGATCGGTTGGCGATGGGGCGGAAAAGACTGCTTGTATCGGGACTGGCCCTCAGTAGAACTCCGTTGCGTTTAACGGGCCTACCGGTATACCATGTAAACCTAGCGTCAATCAGGCACTTCAAGTCGCCTAGGTATATCGAAGGAAACCGTCATGCTCGAACTTGAACCGCTCTGCTTTTCTTCTGAATGCCCGAGCCGGGCCTTGTTCGATCAGATTGCTGATAAGTGGTCAATGATGGTGCTTGCCGTACTCGACGACGAACCGCAGCGCTTCAACGCCATTCGCCGTCGGCTGCAAGGTGTCACGCAAAAAGCCCTCACTCAGTGCCTCCGCCGGCTCGAACGCAACGGCCTGATAGCGAGAGAGGTGATTTCACTCTCGCCGGTCGCCGTTCAGTATCAGGTGACGCCGCTGGGCCGCACGTTACGGGAGCCACTCCAGGAACTTCACAAATGGACACTGGTAAAACTGCCGGAGGTCACAGCAGCAAGAGAGGCTTTCGACAGCATAGATGGCGGGCAGAAGGGCGCGGACAGATCGCTAATCCAGTTACGTCTGTGACGCGACGAGAGCGACTGCAGGAGGTCCGATACTGGCTCGCGGCGGTTCAGGAAAGAGAACTCGGACTAGGTATACTGTGCCCTACCAGGGCTACTTTAAGTGCCTGATTGACGCTAGGTGTACAAAGTATACTTGTGTTTCCGTCAACAATGATGGAGCATATTCATGCGCAACAATCTTCAATTCTATATCAACGGAGCCTGGGTACAGCCCAAAAGCACGGCCGTAATCGATGTTATCAACCCCGCGGACGAAAGCGTCGTTGGTCAAGTCGCGCTAGGCGATGCAAGTGATGTGGACGACGCGGTTTCAGCCGCGCGAAAGGCATTTGAAACGTATTCGCTCACCTCGATTGAGGAGCGAATTTCGCTCTTCGACCGGATTATAGCTGCCTACGACAAGCGAGTGAGCGACCTAGCCCTCGCGGTAACGGATGAAATGGGCGCGCCGCGATGGCTTTCAGAGCAATTGCAGGTGACCGTCGGCGTTGCCCATTTCAAGATTGCGCGAGCAGCGCTTGAGACATACCGTTTTGATGAGCCTCTTGGCACAAGCGAAGTCGTGCGCGAGCCGATCGGCGTTTGTGCTTTGATCACGCCGTGGAATTGGCCGCTGATGCTGATGGCCGCAAAGGTGGCACCTGCGCTTGCTGCGGGTTGCACCGTGGTGTTGAAGCCGTCTGAAATCGCGCCGTTCTCAGGTACGATCCTTGCTGAGATCCTCCACGACGCCGGAGTACCCAAGGGCGTGTTCAACCTTGTTCATGGAAATGGCCGCGTTGTCGGCAATGCTTTGACGAGCCATCCCGAGGTGGACCTTGTCTCCTTCACCGGCTCAACTGCGGCTGGGATCGAGGTGGCTCGCACCGGTGCGCTCACAGTCAAAAGGGTACATCAGGAACTGGGGGGGAAGTCACCCAACATCGTTCTCCGTAGCGCGGACCTCGCTTCTGCTGTCGAAGGGGGCGTAGCGCAGATGATGCTGAACAGCGGACAGAACTGCAGCGCACCATCTCGGATGCTGGTCCATGTCGATCAGGTTGCCGAAGCAATCAGCTATGCCAAGGCGGCCGCCGAAACGTGGTCGGTCGGCCATCCTTCTTCTAATGCAAAGATGGGACCGGTGGCCTCGGAAGCGCAATGGAACAAAATCCAGAGTCTGATCCAGTCGGGTCTCGATGAAGGCGCCACGCTTGTGACTGGAGGGCTCGGCCGTCCCGACGGACTTGATGCTGGCTTCTACGTCCGGCCTACGATCTTTGCCGATGTGCGCAACGACATGACGATCGCGCGCGAAGAAATCTTCGGGCCAGTCCTGGTCATCATCGCCTATTCCGACGAGGAGGAAGCGGTGAGGATCGCCAACGACACGACCTACGGCCTTGCTGCCTATGTCCAGGGTGAGCGGGTTGCGGCCGAAGCTGTCGCGCGTCGCCTGCGTGCCGGCCAAGTCTACCTGAACAATGTTAATCTTGATCTGGCTGCGCCCTTCGGCGGCTACAAGCAGTCCGGCAACGGACGTGAATGGGGTCCGATGGCGATCGCTGAATTCCTTGAGACCAAGGCCATCATCGGTTTCCGTGAGGCAGCTTGACAGCCTAATCTGATTATGAATGCCCGGAACTCAATTGATCCGGGCATTCTGCTGTTTCTTCCCACCGCCGGCGGACGACCGTGATCTGTCAGTACTTCTCGAAAGCGCGATGCGTTCTTGCAGCCCCATCTGTTCTCGATCTTTCACCCCGGCGCGGAAGAAAATAGAAGGGGCGCTGGCGGATGGAAACTTCATCTTATCGAACATTAGCTTCAGGCCTTTCTGGCCCGCGCGTCGCCATTTCGAGCTGCATTCCGTGCTTCGTCGATCTCCTTGTCGTAAAGTTCGCCAGGAAACTCCGCCGATCACCGCCGATGGGGCCGCAGAAATCGCGGATCTTCAGCGATGACCAGCGGCAGTGCTGCAGAGATCTTCTCTTATTATCACACGAAGCTCGCCGAACCTTTGGAATCCAATGTGCCGGACAAGCCGATGGACCGTTGTTGGAGAAACGCGGCACCTGCGCGCCACCGCGGCAGCACTTTCAAAGGCCGTTATTTCCGGCCTTTCCAGGATCTCCCTTGCGACCCGTTCGAGACCGACGGGAAATACCAGCTGCCGGCTGGCGATCAGGCGCTTCAGCTCCTGCAGTGTTGAGGGAGGAGGAGAGTTCCGATCCTGTAGCATTGCGCTCACTTTCAAAAGAGCTGACTTCACGCAACTCAGCCGAAGCCCGCACAGAGGCGGCGCCACACATAAGATATGCGAAGTGCAGTCGGGCGTGTTTCGCTCCGACTAGATCGCCTGCGGCTTGAAATCGCTGGCTGCGACCGGCATCACGCCCTGCAACAGAGCGACGGACTTCTCCAGCCCTTCAAGGCTGTTCAGAAGCACATCCTCATGCTCTATCGAGAGCCAGCCATCGTAACCGGCCATCTTCAGCCTGTAGCAGAACTGCCGCCACCATTCTTCGCCGTGGCCAAATCCCAGCGTTATATAGGACCAGCTACGCGCCGGGATATCCATTAGGCTGCCGTTCTCCAAAAGGCTGGTGACGGCCTGCTTCGGAGTGTTGAGGAGGGTATCTTTGGCATGAACGTGGTATACGGCTCCGCCGAGCGCTTCTGCGGCGACAAGAGGATCGGCACCCATCCAGAAGAGATGCGACGGGTCCAGGTTTGCTCCGACGACCGGGCCAACGGCTTCGCGAAGCTTCAGCAGCGAAGGGACGTTATAGACGCACTGATTGCCATGCAGTTCCAGCGCAATGCGTTCCACACCGTGCTCTCTCGCTAGTGCCACGATCCTGGTCCAGTACGGGAGGAGCTTCTCCTCCCACTGGTAGCGAAGGATAGCCTGCGTTTCCGGCGGCCATGAGGAGACCACCCAGTTCGGCATGGTGTCGGCGGCATTCCCGGCTGGAAGTCCCGACATCGCGCAGACGGTCTTGATACCCAGCTCGCCGGCAGCGCGGATCGTATCCTCAAGACCCTGCCCCTGGCCATGATCGGTCGGATGCAGGGGATTTCCGTTGGCGTTCAAGCCTACCACTTCCAGTTCCCGGTCGGCGAAAGCTCTGAGGAATGCCTTCTGCGCGTTCTTGTCCCGCAGGATCGTCGATAGATCGAAATGCGGCGCCGTCGACCAGCCACAGGTGTTGACCTCGACGCCGGAGACGCCCAGCCTTTGCGCGTGATCCAGCATTGCCTCGAAGGGCAGGCCGCCGAGGCTGTCTGATACGAATCCAAGCTTCATGCGTAAAACTCCGGTTTGGAAATCATTTCGACGGGAACCTTGCAGCCGTCGTTCAAGGCCGTAACGCCGGCTTCGGCGACCCTTGCGGCGCAGTATCCGTCCCAACTGCTCGACGCGATGTGCGGGAACACTCCGGTCTCGACGAACCGAATGAAAGCGCGGTTCTGGCGGCGATAGGCTTCGGCATAGCGGCCGCGCCAATCCGCTTCGTAGCTTGTGCTCTGGCCGAGCTCCCGGTCGACGCGGGTGTAGTTGACGGCGTTCATGGCGATGGTCGCCTTCTCGCCGACCAGTTCCGCGCGCACGTCGTATCCGTAGGCCGCGTTATTGTTGATCTCGATATTCACGAGTTGATCATCGGCGGTTTCGAGCACCATATAAACCGGTGCGACCAGCGCGTCGGAGCGCTTCGGCTGGAAGGCGGAGATCGATACGTATTCGGTGTCGAGCACATGTCGGACGACATCGAACTCGTGCGGGGCGGAATTGGTGATTGCCATCGCTCCGGTGAAGTCCGACGCGGGCGTCGCGACATTACGATGAAAGTTGTGCATCATCAGGGCGCGGCCGATCGCACCGTGCTCCAGAGCCTGCTTCATCTCCACATAGGATTGATCGAAGCGGCGCATGAAGCCGAGCATTATGAACTTCTTTCCCGCGGCTTCTTCCGCCTGCATGATCTCCAAGCATTCTTTCGAAGATTGCGACAGCGGCTTTTCGCAGAGAGCCCGTTTGCCGGCTCTTATGCAGGACAGCGACAAGGGCGCGTGCGTGAAATCGGGGCTTGCGATGATAACTGCGTCCACGTCCGGACGAGCGGACACCCGGTCGGGGTCTGAGTCGACGTCGTGAGCGCTGTAGGCGTCCGCCACCTTGCGGGCGCGATCCGCATCCATGTCGCAAACGACCTGGAGGCTCGCCCCCGGCAGATCTTCTGCGACGATTCTCGCATGATCGGCTCCCATCAACCCTGCCCCGATGACGGCGATCCTTATTGTCATTTCGATTTTTCCTGTCGTTAGAGAACTAGCGATTTGCGGCAAGCATTGCGTCTGTCGTGCGAAATGCGTGCCGGGACCCCATCCCGGCACGCACCCTTGGGAGGGCTTTATTTCTTTGCGTATTGGTCAACGTTGTCCTTGGTGATCGAAGCAAACGGCACCAGCTTTTCGGCCGGCGCATCCTCGCCTTTTTTCAGGCCTTCCACGACCTCGAAGGCGGCCTTCGCCTGGCCTGCGGCGTCCTGGAAGATGGTCTGCGACATGGTGCCGGCCTTGATCGCATTAAGAGCATCGGCCGTACCATCGACACCGGAGATCATCACGCCCTTGAGGCGCTCGGCACCCTGAAGTGCTTCGAGGGCACCCAGCGCCATCTGATCGTTGGCTGCGACGATTGCATCGAACTTCGGAAAGCTTTGGATCCAGTCTTCCGTGACCTTCATGCCTTCAGCGCGGTCGTAGTTTGCCGAAAGGCTGGCGAGGGTGGCCACGTCGGAACGGCCGAGCGCATCCTCGAATCCCTTCTTTCGCTCCTGCGTGTGCGAAAGCCCCGGCGTGCCTTCGAGGTAGAGGATCTTGGCGTCCTTGGGCAGGTGTTCTTTCATGTATTCGCCCTGAAGACGGCCGGCATCGATGTTCTTCGAGCCGACGAACGTGTATTTGCCGCCTGCCGATTGGATGCCGAGAGCGATGACGGGAATGCCGGCCTGGTTCGCCTTCTCGACGCCCGGTACGATGCCCTGATAGTCGACCGGCACGACGACAATTGCATTGACTTTCTGCGCTATGAAGTTGTCGATCTGATCGAGTTGCTTGCTGACGTCGTTGTTGGCGTCGGAGAAGCTCACTTCGACTGCCGGATCGGATTTCGACGCTTCGATGAAGGCGTTTTTGCGCGCCATGACGAAGACGTCCGTATCCGCCATATTGGCGTAACCGACGACGAATTTGTCCGCGGCGAATGCAGCGCCGGTGGAGATCCCGGCAAGGGATATGGCGCAGGCGAGAGCGAGTTTGGAAATGGCTTTCATTGGGTCCTCCCATAGAGTTTCAGATTCATTCCGGATGCGGGAAATCCCGCCGACAAAGAGGTGGTTCCTCAGCAGGCGCTAGCCCGCCGAAGAACATCGGTCATGCCTTCTTTTTGCTGCGGGCAGACTTCGTCCAGACATCGAGGATCACGGCGATCGCGATGATCAGACCCTTGATGATCTGCTGCCAGTACGAGCTGACATTCATGAGATTGAGCATGTTGTTGATGACGCCGATGATCAGCGATCCGATAATTGTGCCGGTAATGGTTCCGGTGCCGCCCATCAGGCTGGTGCCGCCAACGACCACCGCGGTGATCGCGTCGAACTCATAGCCGACGCCGCCGGCTGGCTGACCGGAATTGATGCGAGACATGAGGACGATGCCTGCGACGGCGCACAGAATGCCGTTGAAGATGAAAGCCTTCACGACGATGCTGTCTGGATTGATGCCGGAAGCGCGCGCGGCACGCTCATTGCCGCCTACCGCATAGACGTATCGGCCGAACTTGGTCTTGTTGAGAAGAATCCAGGAAATGACGACGACGATCGCGAGGATGAGCACGGAGATCGGTACTGGGCCAAGCGAGCCTTGCCCGATCACTTTGAAGTCGCCCAAGCCCGTCACGGGCGATCCACCCGTATAAAGGAGCACTGCGCCGCGTGCGACGGTCGTCATTGCCAATGTCATGATGAACGACGGGATGCGGAAGAAGGTGATGACGAAGCCATTGATGATGCCGGTCAGAATGCCGACTGCTACGCCCGCGACGACCGCGAGGATGACGCTGGCGGTGATGGCCATCACGCTCCCGGCGATGACACCACAGAGCGCGAGAACAGATCCCAGCGATACGTCGATGTGTCCCAGAATAATGATAAAGGTGACGCCGCATGCGAGAAGGCTAACCACCACAACCTGACGAAGGACGTTGGTCAGGTTGGCTTCCGTCAGGAACGTCGGGCTCAAAATCGACGCGAGGATGCAGATTCCGACGAAGATGAGAACCGTGCCGTACTTCCGGTAGATCTGGGAAAAGCTCATGTTCCGAGAGCCTGAAATCACCTGGCCTCCTCGTTTCACGGCCGCCTCTGCGCGTTCGATACTCATCAGTGTCCTCCCGTGGCGAGGCGCATGATGTTTTCCTGCGTGGCCTCGTTCCTTGTTAGTTCGCCGGTCACCCGGCCTTCGCTCATCACCACCACGCGGTCACTCATGCCTAGGATCTCGGGCAGTTCAGATGAGATCATGACGACCGCCAGCCCCTGACGAGCGAACTCGGTCATCAGTCTGTGAATTTCGGATTTCGACCCGACGTCGATGCCTCGTGTGGGTTCGTCGAGAATGAGCAGCTTCAGATCACCCAGCAGCCACTTGGCGAGAACGATTTTCTGTTGATTGCCGCCGCTGAGGTTCTCAACGATCATTGCCGTATCGGGCGTCTTGATCTGGAGCATCTTGATCATGCGCTGGGAAGCCGTCTCTTCCTGCCGCTCGCTGATGAAAAGGCCGGAAGCGAACTTCTTGAGGTTCGCAAGCGAAATGTTCTCGCCGACGGACCGGCAAAGCACCAGACCTTCCGCTTTGCGATCCTCTGAGACCATGGCGATGCCGTTGGCGATAGCATCCTTCGGGGACATGAGCTTTAGCGGTTTTCCGTTCAGACGGAGGACGCCCGCGTCCGCCGCGTCCAGGCCGAAGATCACCCGGGCGACCTCTGTCCGCCCTGCGCCGATCAGGCCGGAAAGGCCAATGATCTCGCCGGCGCGCACCTCGAAGCTGACATTTTCGAAGCTGCCGTCACGAGAGAGGTTCTCGACGGAAAGGACAATCTCGCCGATCGGCACTTCCTCTTTCGGAAAAATGCTGGAGATCGTGCGGCCGACCATCTGGGAAATCAGCTTTGCGGGCTCATATTCGCTGGCCGGGGCGGCAGCGATGAACTGGCCATCACGCATCACCGTGATGTCGTCGGCGATCTGGAAGATCTCGTCCATCTTATGTGTGATGTAGATGATCGCGACGCCTGCTGCCTTCAGGTCTGCGATCTGTCTGAAGAGCATCGCGACTTCCGTGTCGCTGATCGCCGACGTCGGTTCGTCCATAATCACCAGAGAGGCCTCGCGCGAAATCGCCTTGACGATCTCGATGAGTTGCATCGTCGCGATGGACAGGTCTCGCATCTTGGTTTGGGGGCTGTATTTCAGACCCAGCCGATCCAGGAGCGTCTGCGTATCTGAATTCATGCGATCGAAATCGACAAACCGGGACAAAATGCCTGTCCGGCCGTAAGTGGGCTCGCGGCCGAGAAAGATGTTTTCGGCGATGGTCATGTCGAGCACCGGGCTGAGTTCCTGATGGATCATCGAGATCCCTCGGTCCAGTGCGGCTGCGGCGCTTTGGTGGTCGAGCTTTTCGCCTCTGAAAAGGATTTCTCCGCCGTCGATCGCGTAGATACCGCTCAGAATCTTCATGAGTGTCGACTTGCCGGCGCCATTTTCCCCGACGAGGACATGGACGGTGCCGGGACGAACCTTCAGGCTCATGCCATCGAGCGCGAGAACACCAGGGAAGGCCTTGGTGATTGAACGCATTTCAAGAACGAAGCCGGCTCCGCTATCTATAGGCGTGCGATGGCCTTCGCCGCCTGAAAGCGGCGCCACCTTTTGCAAGGTCGCAGACATGAGAGTATTTCCTCCAAATGAGAGAGCTCTCCCAAGCCCTCCCGCCAAATTGGCTTTTGCTGAAAGATGAAATTGCGAAAATTCCGCCAGCTGTCAACGAAGCTGTGGATTTTTCTCCCAAAACCTCTCATAAATAGCGTCAGATTATGAGAGGCTTATTATGTCACGCCCAACGATCCCCGACTTGGCAAAAGCCGCGAATGTAAGCATTTCAACAGTCGACCGCGTGTTGAACGGTCGCGACCCCGTGCGCCCACAGACGGCGGAGCGGGTTCTTAACGCCGCCCGCCAGATTGGTTTCCATGGCGTGACGGCCATCGCCCGGCGACTCGAGCACGACAAGCCGGTGATCAAATTTGGCTTTCTTCTCAAGCAGTCTCACCGCAAGCTTTATCAAATGTGGGGCGACGTTCTCGTCGCGGCGACCGAAGCATTTCCCGACGCCCATGGAAGGGCCATCGTTAGATTCATGGACGATCTTGCGCCCGACAAGGCTGCCGAGGCGATCTACGCTCTCAGTCGCGAAGCCGACGTCATTGGAATGATCACCTCCGACCACCCGCAGGTGAACCACGCCGTCGATGGTCTTGCAGCAGAGAACATTCCGGTCGTGACCATGATTTCCGATATTTCCACTGCCTCCCGCGCAGCCTATGTCGGCAACGACTGCGTCAAAAAGGGCCGCACGGCCGCGTGGTTCATAGCCGGGCTGAATGGCAATGGCGGCAAGGTTTCCGTCTTCGTCGGAAATCACCGATATCTTGCGCAAGAACTAAACGAAATGGGGTTTCGATCATACTTCCGGGAGAGCGCGCCGGGCTTTCAGATGCTGGAGACGGTTGCAACCCTTGAAGAGCCCGAAATTGCTTATGAGGCCACGCGTCACCTTCTACAGACCGAACCAAATTGGGTCGGGCTTTACGTTGCCGGCGGCGGCATCACCGGTGTGATGCGAGCTCTGCGGGAGGATGGTGGACCGGCAGCCAAACGCCTTGTGGTCATAGCACACGAGCTCACGAATGAAACAAAAGCCGGTCTTGCTGAAGGATTGATCAAGGTCGTCCTATCTCACCCGGCAAAGCAGTTGGGGGAGACCTTGGTGCGCGCAATGGCGCAAGCTCTCGATACCGACCGATCACCGACCGTGTCGCAGCACATTGTACCCTTCGACTTCTACACAGCGACTAATATATAGGAAAACTGCCTGGTGATACGATGGCGGCCGTTGTGACATCGCCCCCCGGACTTTTCTCAATACTCTGCGGGCACCTCATATACTTCTGCAGCTGGATCCTCGAGGAATGAGCGCACCGTCGGTGGTAGCTGGCGCGACGATAGCGGGACAGGTCCACAGCGCGCAAGAAGTTCACGCAAGTCTGGCTCGGTGCCGACATGCCGCCAGATCATCCGCGAGGCATAGGGGAGGTTTTCCCTTCGCCACGAAATTCCCATCGTCGTCCCACGTAGATAGACGCGCTGATACTCGTCGAATGGCAGGAGGATAGTCTGCGACATCATGGCGTTCGGTCCGACGACACGCTGCGTGATGAAGATCCGGTTCCGATAGAAGGCCGCCAAGCCGAGATATTTCGAAAACTGTTGAATGCCGCTTCCGAGGTCTCGAAGCCGCTCCATCGATTTGGCCTGCACCAATCCACCCTGCTCGATGAGGCGGCTGCACGAACAGACAACCATCCCGGGCCAGGATGGCGAACGATAATAGGTCTGAAAATAACCGATATGACGCCTGAGCGCGGCTAGGTTTCCGGGAAACGCTTTGAGAAGCTCTGAACCTCCGTTGCTACCGAGGACGGGTTTGTGAAGTCGCTCGCGAAACTGCTTGGGAGCGAGGCCAAAGTCGGCTGCATCAAGATCGAAATAGTTGGCGATGCGAGCCAGATTATGGGCGGAAGGCCTCGTCTGGCCGTTGATGTATCGATTGAATTGTTGCCGGTTGATATCGATTGCACGGCACAGATGCGAAATTGAACGTTGCGTTGCGCAGGCGATTTTGAGGTTCTCGACCAGGTGAGGCATCCGTAACTCCGTCTTCTCGTGAACTAGCGTAAACTCGCTTAAGGCTGCGTCAAGTCGCGAAATTGCGTGAGCCGGCCCTACCTCTACGTTCCCACTCACAAATGAAAAAGAGGGAACCGTCATGACGCATCAAAAGGATCTATCTTCGCAGCCAAGAATCGGCCGCCGCCACTTCCTCGGCGGTGCCGTCGCGCTCGGCGCCTTGCCGGTCCTCGCCTCGGGCCTCCTGATGCCGCGTGACGCACGGGGGCAGGAAGCCAAGCGTGGCGGCCATCTGAAGCTTGGCCTCAAGGGCGGCGCCACCAGCGACGCGCTCGACCCGGCAACATACAGTGCCTCGGTACTGTTCGTCATTGGCCGCCTCTGGGGCGACACACTTATCGAATCCGACCCCAAGACTGGCGCACCCCTGCCCTCGCTGGCAACCTCCTGGACGCCGTCGACGGATGCTTCGATCTGGACCTTCAAGATCAGGAACGATGTACGGTTTCACGACGGCAGCAAGATGACCGTCGCCGACATTGTTGCGACGCTGAAGCGGCACGCGGACAAAAACTCGCAGTCGGGCGCTCTTGGGCTCATGGCGTCAATTGCAAGCATTGAAGAAAAGGCGGGCGACCTTGTCCTGACGCTTTCGGAAGGCAATGCGGATCTGCCTCTCCTTCTCACCGACTACCACCTGATTATCCAACCCAAGGGCGGCGTCGAAAATCCGGCAGCAGCAGTCGGCACCGGTCCTTACATTCTGAAAAGCTTCGAACCCGGGGTCCGCGCCACATTCGAGAAAAACCCAAAAGATTGGCGCTCCGACCGCGGCTTTGTCGACAGCGTCGAAATACTCGTCATCAACGACAACACCGCGCGCGTTGCGGCGCTTGCCTCCGGCCAGGTCCATTTCGTCAACAGCATCGACCCGAAGACAGTTCCCATGCTGCAGCGGGCACCGACTGTGAGTATCATCCGGAATGCAGGCAAGGGCTTCTACTGCTTCCTGATGCATTGCGACACGGCGCCCTTCGACAACAGCGACCTTCGTCTCGCGTTGAAATATGCCATCGATCGTCAGTCGATCCTGGACAAGGTTCTCGCCGGCTATGGAACGATCGGCAACGACTATCCGGTCAACTCCAACTACCCCCTGGCGCCGACCGATATCGAGCAACGGCCCTATGATCCCGACAAGGCCGCCTTCTACTTCAAGAAATCGGGTCTCGACCGTCCAATTCTGTTGCGCACCTCCGACGCAGCCTTCCCGGGCGCCGTGGATGCGGCGATCCTGTTCCAGCAAAGCGCGCGCAAGTCCGGGATCACGATCGACGTGAAGCGCGAACCGGAAGACGGCTACTGGACTAATGTCTGGAACAAGCAGCCCTTCTGCGCCTCCTTCTGGGGCGGTCGCCCGACACAGGATTCGCGCTATTCCACCTCCTATCTATCGACCGCCGAATGGAACGACACGCATTTCAAGCAGCCTGACTTCGACAAGTTGGTATTGCAGGCGCGGTCTGAGCTCGATGAAGCCAAGCGCAAGGTGCTTTATCGACAGCTGGCTTTGATGGTGCGAGACGATGGCGGTCTGATCCTGCCCGTCTTCAACGACAACATCATGGCCTCGTCGAAGACGCTGAAGGGCTATGTCGACGACATCGGCAACGATATGTCGAACGGCTACGTCGCGACGCGTGTCTGGCTGGACGCCTGATGCCCGAAGCCGGGCGAATAGGGCGCGCGCGGATTCTAACCAATCTGTCCCGCATTGGCGGAAATTGATCTTCACTCTGGCAGTGCATAGCGCGTCAGCAGAGCCTCGCCCTCTTCGATGGCGATCTCGATCACCTCGTTCACCAGATCCGGAGATCCGGCGAGCTCCCGCAGAACGAGCGTGAACAATTCCCGCTGCTGCATCGGCAGAACCTGCGGCACGATGATCACCAAGCCAGCATGCAGATCCTCTCGCGCATGGAGTTTCCTGAAGTCACGGGCATTGTTCGTCACGAAGGTAAAATCTTCCGCGACGATCCGAGGCATCAGATCCCAATCGGTCTCGCCGCTCAGGCCCAGCCAATTGACGTGGAAGCAATCGTGGCCGTGATGTTGAGCCACGGCCACGAGCGATGTGTGCAAGCATTCATCGACGAGAAACTTCACGTAGCCGTGCCCGAGGGCTTTTCGGTACCGGCCTTTCCGAGAGGCAAACGCTTCACCGACTTCACTTTCAGTCCCTGCTCCGACAACTTTCGTGGCCGCCCACGGGCAGGATGAGCCGCTACCCAGATTTCGGCGAGGTCCACCATGCGCGCAGTGAGAGCCGGATAGCCCTCGACGATCTCGTCCGTGGGAGCGCCTTGCAATTTCATCGCAGCGATTGTTCGGACAGGAACGCGCGTTCCTTTGAAGACCGGCTCACCGCCAACCACACCTTTCACGCTGTGGATGATCTTGTCCGCTTCCCTGAGTGCTTCGCCACGCGCGGCCAAGTGCTCCCTCGCTCTCGCGACGTCGACGATCAGATAGTCGTCTGCTCTGACCGTGTCGGCTTCAGGATTTTCGTCGATGGCGGCAAAGAGGCGCTTCCGGCGCTCAGCGGAAAGGATTGAGCCGACGCCGAACCAGAGTTTCAGGCGCAGCAGATCGTCGTCAGTGATCGCTCGGCTTCGGTGGCCGGTAGAGGGGCTTCCAATGATTCGTTTGTCGATCGCGTTGTGTACCGACTTAATGCCGATCTCACTCACGGCAGCCGCCTCAGTGGGTGTGTATTCGCGAAGTCCTGCAGCCATAATTAATATTCTCCTCCGAAAGAATATATATGATTTACGGGCAATTCGCAATGTGGCTGGCACAAATGAATTCTCGTCATTGCCGGCGGAGCGCAGGCAATGGGCATCGCGATCCCCATTGCCTCAGCCCTCCTTGCCGCATCGGCGCTGATCCTTGCTCTGGTCGTCCGTCGGGGATCTGGGAGCGTGCCGGCGATCGAAGCCCGAATAGGGAACGGCGACAGGTTCCATAGCGAGCCAAAAGTGTCTGCTGGCTCATGAACCGGAAGACCGATTGGCGCATTCGTCAGATCCCGCGTTACCTCTCTCGGCCCGCAGCGAACCTTCATCTGTGAAGTCTGACGGCCAAGTCATCCAAACCGCCACAGAAAGGAATTATCCATGACAGGAATAGCAGGCGTCGTTGTGTTCAAAGCCAAGCCGGGCCTGGGCGAGGAAGCAGCAAAAAGAATCGCGGCAGCACTTCCCGCGGTCGAGGCGGAAGCAGGCACGACGCTCTGGCTCGTCCTGCGCTCGAACGCCAGTATGGACACGATCTTCCTCGTCGACCTCTTCGACAGCGAAGGAAGTCTCAACGCCCATATGACGGGCAGCGCCGCAAGCCAGATTTTCGCGACCGTGCCCGAGTTGCTGGCCGCAGAACCCCAACTCCATCCGAGCACAGTGATTGCGTCGAAGCCAGCAGCATAGCGCGCTTGGAGGCTCGAATCCCGTTTTTCCGGCCCACATGCGAGCATCAAAAATCGGCCAGACAAATATTTCTCCGAAGCCGCGTTACCTCGGGGGAACTTGCATCGAACTTCCATACAGACAGGTCGAACCCGGCCGTCGTCGCCAGCAATTGAAAGTGCTGGCCTAACCTTCAGGAGAACCAATATGTCCGATCGTCTGATGTCTACGCTGGTGGCTGGTGCCTTCGCCGCCGCCTTCGGTACGCTTGCCGTCGTCCCGGCCCATGCCCAGGACTTCACGGAGCAGCAGAAGAAAATTCAGGCCGACAACACCGTCAAGGTAAAGTCTGGCAAGGTCGAGCCTTGCTTCGGCGTCGCGCTCAAGGGCCAGAACGATTGCTTCGCAGGTGCCGGTACGACCTGCGCGGGCACCAGCGCCGCCGACTACCAGGGCAATGCCTTCAAGCTGGTTCCGACCGGCACTTGCACGGGCATCTCGACCCCGAATGGCGCAGGCAGCCTGAAGCCCAAGGTCTAATGGCCTTCCGGCCGGGCCCCGAAGGCCCGGCCATCCCCAACGTATCGGCCCTGTATAAGTCAAGGTGAACGCATGCCGGAACGAACCCTTAAAACCTCGCAGACAATGATGCCGAAACGCGCCGGCGTCGGCCTGAAGGCTGAGCACTACCGGACGATCATGCAGACCTCGCCCGATGTCGGCTTTTTCGAGGTGCATGCAGAGAACTATATGGGTGCAGGTGGCCCACCTCATCGTTACCTTTCAGCGATCCGCGAGCGCTATCCGCTGTCGCTCCACGGTGTTGGTCTGTCGATCGGCGCGGCCCGTCATCTGGACAATGACCATCTCGCCCGCCTGAGACAGTTGATCGACCGGTACTCCCCGGCGCTTTTCTCCGAGCACCTCGCCTGGTCGAGCCACGACGTCGGCTTTCTCAACGACCTTCTTCCTCTACCCTATACGGACGAGACACTCATGCGCGTCGTGGAGCATGTCGATCAGGTGCAGGAAGCACTCGGGCGCCAGATGCTGCTGGAGAACCCTTCCACTTACCTGGCCTTCGCCGAAAGCACCTGGACAGAGACCGATTTCATTGCGGAAATTGTCCGACGGACCGGATGCGGTCTCCTGCTGGACCTGAACAACATTCACGTCGCCTGCGCCAATCAGGACTGGAACCCGATCGTCTATCTCAATGCCTATCCCCTTTCTCATGTGCAGGAGATCCATCTGGCCGGTTTCGCGCCCGACGCCGACGAGGAGGGCCGCCCGCTGCTGATCGACGCTCATGACCGTCCCGTTGCGGAAACCGTCTGGGGTTTGTTCGCCCATACGATCGAGCGCATTGGTCCGGTTCCAACCTTGATCGAATGGGATGCCGGTCTGCCTGACTGGCCGACACTGAAGGCCGAGGCGGAGCGCGCTGAACTGATCATGGCCGACATCGGCAACATTCACCGGCGTGCAGCCATCCCGGCCCACGCATGCTAACTCCGCAGGAGGGCCGTATGTCGATACCGAGAATTACCGGCTCGATTCGCAAATTGACTGCGAGCTTGGCGAACTCCGAACACGATATTGGCATGGACGGGTTCGCCGACCGGCAAGCCGACTTCGCCAGAGCACTGCTACGTCCGGAATTACCCATCCCGTCAGGTCTGGTCGGTCCGGACGGACTGCCAAGCGTCAAGCGGTTCGCCGTTTACCGCAACAATGTCGTGGTCGGGTTGATCGAAACCCTGAAGGCGGCGTATCCTGTGGTCCACCGCCTTGTTGGCGAGGAATTCTTCGCTGCCATGGCGCGTTTATATGTGTTGGCGGAACCGCCGGCCTCTCCGATCATGCTCGACTACGGATCTGGCTTTCCCGCCTTCATCTCAGGCTTCGAACCCGCAGCTGTGCTCCCCTATCTCGGAGATGTTGCCCGGCTCGAGCGGGCATGGGTGGAAGCATACCACGCAACCGAAGCAACGCCGCTGTCACCTTCTGTTCTCAGTCAGCTGCAGCCGGGCGACCTGCCAGCGCTACGGTTCGCCCTTCATCCATCCGTTCGCATCGTAAGGTCTGCTTTCCCGATCGTGAGCATCTGGCAGGTGAACATCGATGGCGTTGAAGATGCGCAAATCGATCTGGATGAAGGCGGAGAGGATGCGCTCATCGTTCGTCCCGAAGCGGATGTCGAGGTTCGGCGTCTACCAGCGGGTACCACCGCTTTCATGGAGGCTCTGCAGGCAGGTTCGCTAATCGTCGATGCGCTCAGGCAGGGGTTGTCCGCCAGTCCGCGTTTCGATCTTGCCGGTACGCTTCATGGCATGATCGAGTCAGGTGCAATCATCGGCTACCATATGCGGCCGATCCGACCGTTGGAGATCGCATGAATTCGCAACCGACATTGGTGAGCAAAATCGTCGCGACCATCCATCAAGCGCATCTCCATTTCAGTATGATCGCACGATGGATCGCACCGCCGGTGTTGCGCATCACCTTGGCGCTTCCCTTCCTTCGCTCCGGCTTCACACGATGGGACGGTTTCCTATCCCTGTCGCCGGGCACGCTGTTTCTGTTTGAGGAACAGTTCAGGCTTCATATCTTCGGCGGCGAGTATGCCTTTCCCGTGCCGGACCAACTTGCGTTGTTAACCGCGATTGCAGAGATCGTGTTGCCGATTCTGCTGATCGTCGGTCTCGCAACGCGCTTTGCCGCACTCGGCCTGTTGGTCATGACAGGCGTGATCCAACTGGTGTTTCCGGATGGCTGGGCCAACTTCCACCTCTACTGGGCAGCTTTGGCCCTGGGCGTCATCGCGGTTGGCCCCGGCGCAATTTCCGTCGATTGCGGGGTCAGACGCATGGTCAATGACTTCCGTCCGTCGGGGTCGACATGGTAATGCCCTGCTGTAAGATCATGTTTAACCGGCTCGCGCCTGTGAGGGTGCGGGGATGAAGGATGAAAAGCGCAAGCGCCTTACCGTTGTGACCTCGGATGGGCAGCGCACCCGAACGAAAGAGAGAGATCGTTTGCAGGACGAGGAGACCGCCGCATCCCGCGACCTCGACTGGACTATTCTCATGGCGCGTACGCAGGATGGCGATACCGTGGCCTATCTCCGTCTTCTTCAGGAAATCACGCCCTATCTTAGATCAAGGGTCAGACGGTGGCATAGGGACCCTTGGGACATCGAAGATACAGTGCAGGACATCTTGCTTACCCTCCATTCGATCCGGCACACCTACGACCCTTCGCGTCCGTTCGGTCCCTGGCTCGTTGGTATCGCCAATCGTCGCGCCGTCGACCGACTGCGCCGGCGTGGTCGGCAAACGCAGCGCGAGGCTCCACTCACTGCCGAACACGATGCGGCAATGGCGCCCGATGAAAACGATGGCACGCCCGACAAACACAAACTGACTGAAGCCATCAAGGTTTTGCCGCCGATCCAGCAGAAGGCCGTCGATCTCCTGAAACTCAAGGAAATGTCGTTGAAGGAGGCCTCCGATGTTACCGGGCTATCGGTGGCATCCCTGAAAATGGCAACGTATAGGGCACTTCAGAATTTGCGTGCCCTGCTTTCGGATCGGAGGGATTCGTGATGGAGACGTCGGACTTGATCCATTCCCTCGCCACCAATGCAACCCCCGTCAGGCGTCTTCGGCCGCCGCTGCTCCGCGCGATGGGATGGCTTCTGATCGCCGCAGTGATCATGGGCCTTATGACGATTAGTCATGGCGTCCGGCCGCAATTCGCCGAGCGCATGCAGGATGCCGTATTCGCCATTAACATGATCTCGTCGCTGCTGACCGGGGTTCTTGCGACCATCGCCACCTTCTTTGCCAGCCTGCCGGACCGACCCCGCCGATGGCTTCTGTTACCGGCCCCGCCGCTCCTCGTGTGGCTGTCAACCATCGGCTATCAGTGCTTCGCCGGCTGGGTGCCCGTTCCGCCCGGAGCTATCACGGTCGAAGCGGCATCCGGTTGCCTCGCGACACTCGTCCTGACCAGCCTGCCGCTGTCGCTTTTGATGCTGGCGATGCTGCGTTACACGGCTGCACTCCGGCCAACGTCTGTCATTCTCATGGGAAGCCTTGCGGTTTCGGCAATCACCGCGACGGCCCTGTCGATGTTCCATCCGCTTGATGCCACAGCAATGATCCTCGGATGGAATCTAGGCACGGCCGTTCTGTTCCTTGCGGGCGCCGCGATCGTCAATCGGAAAATGGGAAGCTCGATTGATTAGCGGAAAGTCCGACCGCCAATATGATGATGCCAGTGGGCACACGAGCGAATGCTTCGTCAGGGCGGCCTCTGAAAGACGGTTAGTCGAATGAACAACTCAGCGGCTCAATTTTCACTCCTGAAACAACGTTGCGATGGCCGGACTTCGGAGGCCATCGAACGTCTTTTATGCAAAGCGTCGGACTTTTGCGTGAACCGCATCAATCCGCTCGCTTTCGCCGTGGAGGCTGGCCTTGACGAGACGGCCTGCATCGGGGCCTTCCTTCACGCGACCCAAATCGGGATCGTCGATCTGGCCTGGAACGTCGTCTGCGGCGGGTGTGGCGGCATCCTGCATTCGGCTAATTCCCTTAAAGCACTAAACGATCTGCACTACCGATGTGGGCTCTGCGCTGCCGACTGTCAGACGATGCTCGATGACAGTGTCGAGGTGACCTTTACTGTCAGCCCGAAATTGCGTCCCATCTCCGCCCACGAGCCGGATACCCTGCCACTGTGGGACTATGTCCGCCAGGTCTACTGGAGTTCCGGGAGCGATCTGCCTGCCGACCTCCGGCCAGTTGTCAACGGAGTTGCGCTGGATGCGATCGAGTTGCCGGCCGGCTCCTTCGCAACCCGAACGCTGCGTATGACCGAGGGGTTCGTGGTGGTTTTTGACCCGGTGACACACAGCTCTACCCTGCTTCGCGTCGTTGGGACACTGCAGGAGGTTCCACAAACGCTGACGATCGCTCTCGCCGAAGGAGTGGAAGAACGCCCTCAGATAGAGGTGGCGCCAGGCCCGCTTGAGCTCACGCTGGAAAACAGGACAGCGCAACGCGCAATGCCGATCCTGTGGCTTGTAGGCGACGCATTGCGCACGCTCGTCAGCCGACGGGTGCCGTCTCTGAGCGCCAAGCGGTTGCTCAGCCACCAGACATTCCGCGATCTATACCAAACGGACGTGCTCGACATTAACCAGCACTTCCGCATCACCAGCCTGACATTCCTGTTCACCGACTTGAAAGGATCGACGGCGCTTTACAAGCGCATCGGCGATCTCGCAGCGTTCGACCTGATCCGGGCACATTTCCATGTGCTAACCGACATCATCGCGCGGAATTCCGGGGCGACGGTAAAGACCATCGGCGACGCGGTCATGGCATCGTTCCCCACACCGTCCGACGGCATGGCGGCTGCACTTCTCATGAAAAAGGCGATGACCGAACTCAATGCACAGCGCGGCAGCGAAGACATTCTGCTCAAGATAGGACTACATGCCGGCTCCTGCGTTGCCGTGACCCTCAATGAACGGCAGGATTATTTTGGGCAGACAGTCAACATCGCATCGCGTGTGCAGGGACTGGCCGACATCGAGAAGATCGTTGCTACCGAAGCTGTGCTGGCAGACGCGGGCGTCCGGTCGCTGTTTAAGGGGCAAGAAGTCGGCATCGTTCATTCCTGGCGGTGGCTACGCGGGTTTGACGAAGAGATCTCCGTCTATGAAATCGAGTGAAGGTGCCATGTGCGGGCGCCACCGCCCATAAAAGGTGTCGCCGTCCGCCGCTCTCATGACCATTTCCCACTGATGTGAAGGCCGCTCATTAACGTGCCTTCGCAATTTCACGATGATATTCGCCAAGCTCGCGAAAGCTGATGTTCTCACGATCAGCTAGCTTGCGGTTTACCGGTCCACATGCGTGCCTTGGCAGTATGCATAGTCGCTCGGGTGTCCGATTGGTTCTTCCAAACCCAGGAGTTCCAAACCAGATGACAAACCAAGGGGAAATTCATGTCCGACAAGAACTTTACCACGACCACCGCCGGTGTCCCGGTTTCGTCCGATCAGTGCGGCAAAGCGATGGAGTGCGATTTTCGCGTTGACGACATCAAGCTGGCTGGAGCATTCGTTCGTTGGCCGGAAAGTATCGATCGTCAGAAGCCAAAGGAGAGGTAGAGCGACACGACTTTTTTCGATTCGCACCCTCTCTTTTATTGCGCGAACTCGTAGGGGACATGCCGATTAGGGCAGCATGTGCCCCCGCCGGCGTCGATCCGACATCGGCAGCTGCGTTTTGGCCTGAAGGATATGTCGCTACGACGTTTTGTTTGACGGTATACGCAGCGACGATGAACCAGGAGTTTCACATCGACGTCCAAGTCAGCGAGATGGTTGATGATCTTCGTAGTTGGTGGTCTTTCCGGGAGAATGCGAGTAACGATACGGAATACGCGGCTGGCTTTTTCCAGATGTTGCTTGGCAACGAGCCGAACTGCTGGGTGCCTACTCGCACTCGCAATGTCCCAACCCAAGACAGCACAGAGATTAATTGCTCCCCCGAATAAGTTTCATGTCTCGCTGCGTGCCGCCCGATGGCTAGCTAGTGGAGCCAGGCGCACGATCCTGATGGAGCCCGCTACAATTTTCGCTGGGGTGCTGACACAAAGCGGGTAATTTCAGGTGCTGGTGAAGCGGAGGGAGCATGCCGCCAAATCACCGCTATCCACCAGCGCCGAGTTGGTAGTTTTTCCTATACTTGAAAGATGGTCGGTGCGTTTCGGCAGTCTGGAGTCGCTTTCCTCGGACTCTCGCAAGCAAGCACGGCATCCACCCAGTGAGGGCCGCGACAGTTATGATTTCGGCTCGTCTGCCATGATACGTTCGATCTTTTCCGGATCCCAGTGCTCATCGATCAGGAATTGCCTGTGATCGCGGTCACCGTAATGGTGGTCTGTCAATCGGCATCCAATTTTAATTTGCACGCCGGAACACACTCAGTGCCTCTAGCGATTGATAGGTTCGCTTTAAATTTGCCGCGTCAGACGCGATCTTTTTCCGGTGTCTCACCACATGGGCGGCGGCCATATTTACTTTGTCAAGAGCTTTACGTGATCAAGAGCGTGGCGCGCATCGGCGTGCTTTCATCGCCGGTTTAACCGGCGGGTAGACAAATCCGATCCATCGAAACAGAATCTCACGATGCACATATGCTGCCCGAGTTGCTTTGTGCAGTCCATTAGCGACTTCCAATAAATACTGACAGATTCACTGGAAATCAACGACCCGGTTTACTGGACAATGAGGTTTGAAAAATCCAACGAGAAGCGTTTCTGCTGAAGAACGGCGTCCATGATGGCAGACGCCAGAGGGAAATAAGCGAGCGGATCTTCATCGGTATGTTGCTTCTCAAGCGCCATATTCGCCAGAACTCGCGCTGTATCCACACCTTCGACCGTTTCGCCAAACAGTTCGCTCGACAACATTTCAACGACTGTGCGGCCAGTTCCCAATCCCTGGCCGAGGCGGCTGTTACGCCCTCCGCCAACAGTGACGTGCAGATCGCCCAGTCCGGCCAGCCCGAATGCCGTTGTGGTTTGCCCGCCCAGCCTCTTGCATAGTCTGGCCATTTCCAAAGTTGCCTGGGTGAAGACTGCAGCCGTCGGATTCTTGGATTGGCCGTCCGCGCGTCCTTGATCGGGATACCGCGTCTGCATGGCGCTCACGCCGATCGCGTAGAAATTCTTGAGCGCGGCACAAGCTTCGACGCCCGTGACGTCCGTCGTCACCGACAGACGGTAATAGTCCGTTTGCATGATCGCGGCGAACTGTTCGGCGACCGAAATATCCTCACAGGCGTAGATGCAGGCCGTCGGCGCGGTTGCCACCATGACAACTGCCAACCAATCTGACGGCGCGCAGCTTTGCGAAATCAAAGCAACGCCTGGAGCAGGTATGGTCAGATTGGATGCGCTCGTCCACGCCGACAAGTATGTCGGGGGGACGTACACCTTCCATGTCGAAAAAGTGGGAGACGGCGGAAGCTCCACGATCAACCAGAGTGGCGATTTTGATGCCGTCGAGGGACGTACGGCAATCCTTGGTTCGGTCTCGCTCGACTCAAAAGGAGCCAAATACAAAGCCACACTGGACGTCGTCATCCGGGCTAGGAGTTTCAGTTGCACGAAACAGATCGGCGGCGACTAATCGGCCTCCACACGCTGCAATTTTCGTAAAGGGGCGCCGGTTCCCGGCGTCCCTTTGCTTTCAGGTCGAAACGACTGAACGACAACTGAACGGGCAATTCCGACTGGGTTCAGCTGCAAGATGCGAAAGTTGATCATCGGCCGAAGCCGCCGGATGGAGATCAGAATGAGCCGCAACGTGTTTAAGATCATTACCGTCACTCTTCTTGCCGGGAGCCTGGCGCAAGCAGCGTTGTCTGTGCCAGCCTTTGCCGGCGGCCGAATCTCGTTCAACCTCGCACCGGACAACGCCGAGGATGCGGGTCTTTTCTCAACTGGACTGCGCGTCTATTCGCTCTATCGCGGCCTGAAAGACGCCGACATCCAACAGGTGGGCCGGGGTAACGCGGCTGGTATCGCTCAGGCTGGCCGTGGCAACCTCGGCTTCATCCGGCAGCGGGGCCATGGTCATTCCGCGACCTTGCGGCAGAACGGCAACAACAATGCCTATGGCATTTTCCAGTATGGGCGAAATGCTGAAACCGACGTGGTGTAGGATGGGGATAACGGCAGTGGTGCCACGTTCAGCTATGGCTGGTGAGGCGGTTCACAACAGTCCAAAAAGGCGATGTCACGTCGTTTCGGCAGCGCATGTTCGCCGCTTTCCCCGAGGCGACCCCAATGGTGATCACCTACACAATCGCGTCGAACATCCGGACATCTTTTTGGCCGTTGCCTCAGAGGAAGTCGCGCACAACACTGGCACCGCCCCCAATCCTGACCGGCTTTCCATCAGCAATGGCAACAGCCTGCCGGAGTGGCTCGGCCGGGGTCGTGTTGAGGAAATGGGATGTTATCCTGCCTGCCGCGCAGACGATCACGGCCAGATCGAGAAGATTCAGAAGATGTCGAAATAGGTCGAAGCAAGCGAGCGCTAGTGACCTGATCGGCTACGGTAGCCGCCACGCGGTCGCGCAGCTCCGGCTCTCACTCGGCGGTCCTCAGGTATCGATGTGGGAACTAGGCGTAGATTTTATCACCAAATGGTGCTAGTTAAAGCGCCAGGACAAGGATAAGAAACGATGCGATCGACTATCAATCTAGACGACACTCTCATGGAAAGGGCCAGGTCCCTGACCGGCACAAAAGAAACCGCTGCTATAGTCCGCCAGGCGTTGGAGACGCTTGTCCGAGTAGAGTCCGGAAAACGCCTCATCGCGCTCGGCGGAACTATGCCCGATGCAGAGGCAGCTCCACGTCGCCGGAGCGCAGCTGCCAAGTGATACTGGCAGACACTTCTATATGGATCGATCATTTCCGCCATGTTGATGCGGAACTTCGGACGATCATTGAGGACGATCGTCTACTCTGCCATCCGGCTGTAGTTGGCGAACTGGCGCTTGGCAGCCTTCGAGATCGCGGGCGCGTGATAGCGTTTCTGGCAGCCCAGCGCCAAGCGTTCGTCGCAACGCACGACGAAGTGATGACAATGATTGATCGTCACGGCATTTTCAGTATGGGCATCGGCTATACAGATGCCCACTTGCTCGCCTCGATACTGCTTGATCGGCGAGCGGCGTTATGGACCAGGGACAAGCGTCTTCAGGCGGCGGCCAAAAAGGCAGGCGCTTCATTGCATAAGCCGGCCAATGCTCGCAACTAAACACCTAAATAGTTCTGCCGATCTTTCGCATTTTTCCGATCTTTCGCCTTGAGCAGGTTCGAACCGGAGACCCGTGGTTCGCGCACAGATTTGAGAATGCGATTTCAACCGTTTTCGCCGGTGAACAGGTTGGCGCAATGGTGCGTCCTTTCGGTATCAACCTTGAGAAGGCCGGCCACCTGCTTTATATGATGCGTGATGAGGCGGATATGAGAACGACCTTGGCAATCGACGACGATGTCCTGATCGCCGCAAAGGCGATGGCAACCCAGCAGCACCGGAGCGTCGGCGAGGTCATTTCTGAGCTGGCGAGACGTTCTCTGCGCCGACCGCCCAGCAGCCGCGAGCGCAATGGCATTCCTCTCCTGTCAGCTCGGCCGGATGCGCCGCCAGTGACGCTCGAAATCGTGAACGCCTTGCGTGACGAACTGCAGTGACTTTCCTGCTCGACGTCAATGTGCTGATTGCCTTAATCGATCCGGGCCATGTAGCCCATGATGATGCGCACGAATGGTTCGCGGCGATGGGTCAGACCGCGTGGGCTACCTGCCCCATTACCGAAAATGGTGTCATCCGGATTGTCGGCAACCCCAAATATCCCAACTCTCCCGGTTCACCGTCACTCGTGATGGAGATCGTCCGCAAATTGCGGTCGCTCCCGGTCACAGTTTTTGGCCGGACGATGTGAGCCTTGTCGGGTCAGGTGATATCGCTCCCACGAAAATTCTAACATCGGGGCAAGTAACTGACACCTATCTGCTTGCGCTAGCCAAGGCGCGTGGGGGCCAGCGGGCGACATTCGATCGCAAGCTGTCATCAGCAGCGGTTACAAGGGGCAATTCTGCCTTGCACCTGATCACCGAGAGTAGTTCGTGAGTTCCCGTCGATCCATCTTGAAGGGACAGAGTGGGAACACCATGCCAACGAGCTAGCACTGGCTGGGTGCCAGCGATGTAGGAGCCCGGCTGAAGCGGATGGCGACTATCAAACTCAATCCTCGACAAAGCATGGCTCGTGGAATCCCGCAACGGCTTGATCAGGTAGTCGAAAAACGTCCGGTCCCCCGTGCTGATGAATACCTCAACAGCATCCCCGAATGAAGATCGTCCTTGGCGACGCCCGCGGGCAAGTCTTGCGTTATCTCGAGGAGGCTCTGTAATAGGGCTGCTGTGTGGCCTGATCGAGTAGCCGATCGGCTGACACCTGTTTCACCACTGCCTCAATCTCAGGCGTGCGCCGGGCATCGAGGGCCGTAAAACGTAGTCGCGCGTGCTGACCGGTATGGACCACGTCGATATCCTTCGGTTGCAGCCTCGCCTCGATCATTGGCCGGCCTGCTGTGGGCAGAATCTCCATGATCTTCTCACCTGGTCCGACGACGTTGTACACCGACGTGACCACGATGCCATCCGAAGGCGCCTTGATTACCCTAGCTGTTCAAGGCGCTCTTTGAGAATGGTCTGTTCCGAGCGGAAACGGGCCATACGGGCGTTGAATTCCTTCTCCTCCAGGATGAGCTCGCTTCATTAAATAATCGACATTCGCATTGAACAGGATCGACCCGGCGTTGGCTAATCGTGAAGCACCTGATAGGACCGCCGAGTATGAGGTCTTGGCACCATCTTCAGAGAGCCTCGGACCGGATCGGAGAGCTTTTGATGGGCTGGAAAACACCGAAGATCGAATACGTGAATGGCTATAAGATCGTTGAAGTTGAAGGGCCCAGCTTCAAAGTCTACGATGGCGACCGTCAGCTCGGGGACGATTTCCCCTACCCCGGCGAAGCTGCTGCTTACGCAACCTCGATGCCAAAACGGGATCATCCACGCAGCTAGGCGAGAAGCCGCGGAAGATCATTGAAAACCCTTTATGGCAGCCTTAACGAATGTGGAACAGGATTTGACCAGCTCCCAACTTTCTTCGCCGCTGGAACTGCTTGGGTGGTCAGAATTCTTCGCGGACCAGGTCCAGCCCAGCGAAGCTGACTTGATCCCCAGACGCGTCGCTTCCGTTCACCGGGCACGCATCGAGGCAATCGATGTCACCGGGCCGGTCGGACTGGAATTTCCATCCAATACCAATACTGGTGACTACGCGGTCGGCGACTGGGTTCTTGCCGATCCACTGACTGACATGCTCATCAGACGTCTCGACCGAAAAAGCGTCTTTCAGCGACGACAGGAAGGCGGGAGTGGCCAGCAACTTGTTGCCGCCAACGTCGACACCCTGTTGATCGTGACCTCGTGCAATGCCGATTTTAATCTTGCTCGGCTGGAACGTTACCTGATCATGGCCAACCAGGCCGGGAGCAATCCGGTGATTGTGCTGACAAAGGCCGACACCGCGGAAGATGCCGGCATGTTCCAGGCGCAAGCCGAGGCTTTGCAGCGTGACCTGCCTGTCATTGCCTTGAATGGGCGCTCCGCGGACGCCGTTTCCCTGTTGAGGCCCTGGTGCGGCATCGGCCAAACGGTTGCGTTGGTGGGGTCTTCTGGTGTCGGAAAATCAACACTGGTGAACACCATGACCGGGCCTGAATCTGACACAAAGCAAAAGACAGGCACCATCCGCGAATATGACGCGCAGGGCCGACACACAACCACCGCACGATCCCTGCATGCAATTTCAGGCGGCGGCTGGGTCATCGATACCCCGGGAATAAGGACGCTTTACGTGAGTGATGTTACCGACGGTATCGACACCCTCTTTGCTGAAATAACCGAACTGGCGCCGCTTTGCCGCTTTCGCGACTGCACCCATGCCCATGAACCGGGGTGCGCCGTTCAGGCAGCTGTCGCAAGCGGTGCCCTGGTCGCCGATCGCCTGGAACGCTGGCGGAACCTGCTTGCAGAAAATCGCGACCGGACACCGGTCGTGAGCGGACCCCGCGGCAACAAGATCGTCCGCAAGAAGAAATATTGAAAGTGTCGAACGTTTGCGACGGTGCTCATCGGCGTCAGCCACGATCCGCCACCTGAATTGGCTGGGCTGGGGATAGCGTCAGCGCTCAATGATTGGGATTGCGGTCAAGAAGAAGACCCTGCAAACGGCCGCTCCCCGCTTGTGCGGGATATGTCTTTGAACAAACGAGATGCGAACGTGCTTTCTCTAGCTGTCCCGCTCGTGCAAATCGCCTTGGGCCTCGAACTCTCGGCACCATATTTGTCTTCGGCTCTTCGAATCAAATCAACAGCTTGGCTGTCGAAGCTGAAGACAGCCTATACTCCAAGCGGAAGTTCAATTTCTTCGCGGTTTCTTTTTGCGCCCTCGATCAGGACCGTGTTGAATCGCTCGGCATCTTGTGCCGGCAGCATTCCCGCCCCGGTTCGAATACCTTCTTGCCAGGCAGGCCCGCGCTCCCATGCTTCGTTGTAGACGAGCGCCAAGTCGGCAGATCGCCTTGTCTGCTGCAGGGCTTCAAAGAGCAGCGCAGCTTGACGAACGTCCTTTTCTCGCTTCGCCAGTCCCTGCCGGTCAGTGTGTCGGCGGCTGGCGACTATGAGCTTGTGGACCGCATACCGGGACGGATCAGGGACGACGACTGAGACACCGCTTCGGTGGAGCAGCATTGTCCTGACGGGTTCCCTTATGAGGAAGTCGAGAAAGCGTAGTGGATCCGCGCTGGCGCCACCAAGGGCGGGCATCTTCGCCGGCTGGTCGATGTAGTCATCAGAACCACGGTTCGACGTCAGGAACTCAACCCTGTAGCCGTTGGCGTTCTGAAACGCCGACGAGGCCGCGGACCCCGATCGATGTGGAACTGGCCGGAAGCTGGGGTCGACGCCCTGCAGCAGCTCAACGATCGGAGGCAGACTGTCTTCAACCTCGCGACTGATGGCGTGGTCCTGAGCGATGTCCGCATCGCCGGTCAGGATCGCAGCCATGGGGAGGCGGACGCCCAGCAGTCCTGCATAGCATTGAAAGGCCACCGTGCCGATGAGAACACCTCGGAGCCGAAAGAGACCGCCATCGGCAAGAGCCTCGACGATGTCGCCCGACATGGCATCAGGGGCGATCATCCCGCCTTCGCGAGTCAGGGTATTTACCAAGCGCCTGCGAGCGCGTAGATCGTCCTTGTCCCGCTTATGATCAGCTACGCGCCGCGCGATATCCGGATCTTCAGCAGAACCGACATAACGACGTTTCGTACCACCATGTCCATCTGGGATGTCGAAGTACCAGTACTTGCGCCCCTTGATGTTCGCCGGAGTGAACCGACCCTCTGGAGGGAGATCGGCCGTCCAGGCGGCGTCGAGCGAGCGCTGACCGAGCTCGGCGAGCATCGTCTGATACATGAGGTCGATGGACTTCATAAGTTCGACTCCGGCGTTATACTGTTTTTCAAAAACAGTATAACCGTCGAGAGGATAGGTCGCAAGATAGGATGCTTACCTTCGCGCAGGGCGCCAACAATCTCCGCAGCAAAGCGCGAGCGCTCTTTAATCGTCGGCCCGCCATACCGGTCGCAAGGCGCTCCCACGGAGGAGATCGTCGAGGGCTATCCGGCTCTCACTGCGCGCATGGTGGACCTGGCCGAAATCTGGGCAGCGGCTCATCCTGCCCGTGGGCGGCCACGAAAATTGTCGGAGCAGGGACTGAAAGTGAAGTCGGTGAAGCGATTGCCTCTCGGAAAGGCCGGCACCGAAAAGCCCTCGGCACGGCTACGTGAAGTTTCTCGTCGATGAATGCTTGCATACATCGCTCGTGGTTCTGCCGATGCAGCAGCGGATCTGCCGGGGGCGAGCCTCTAGGTCGTTTGCGACATGGATGCAGATCGCGCCCGCAAGGTGGCGGACGCCTACGGCGCTCACGACGTCGACTCAGACCCGACCGGGTGTCCGCTCGTCTGGACGTGGACGCAGTTATCATCGCAAGCCCCGATTTCACGCACGCGCCCTTGTCGCTGTCCTGCATAAGAGCCGGCAAGCGGGCTCTCTGCGAAAAGCCGCAGATTTCACTGGAAATCAACGACCCGGTTTACTGGACAATGAGGTTTGAAAAATCCAACGAGAAGCGTTTCTGCTGAAGAACGGCGTCCATGATGGCAGACGCCAGAGGGAAATAAGCGAGCGGACCTTCATCGGTATGTTGCTTCTCAAGCGCCATATTCGCCAGAACCCGCGCTGTATCCACACCTTCGACCGTTTCGCCAAACAGTTCGCTCGACAACATTTCAACGACTGTGCGGCCAGTTCCCAATCCTTGGCCTAGGCGGCTGTTACGCCCTCCGCCAACAGTGACATGCAGATCGCCCAATCCGGCCAGCCCGAATGCCGTTGTGGTTTGCCCGCCCAGCCTCTCGCATAGTCTGGCCATTTCCAAAGTTGCCTGGGTGAAGACTGCAGCCGTCGGATTCTTAGATTGGCCGTCCGCACGTCTTTGATCGGGATACCGCGTCTGCATGGCGCTCACGCCGATCGCGTAGAAATTCTTGAGCGCGGCACAAGCTTCGACGCCCGTGACGTCCGTCGTCACCGACAGACGGTAATAGTCCGTTTGCATGATCGCGGCGAGCTGTTCGGCGACCGAAATATCCTCACAGGCGTAGATGCATGCCGTCGGCAGACGGTTGGCGAGTTCGCGGGCGATACACGGTCCGCCGATCCCGATGAAAGCGCTCATCAGCGGAATACGGGAGGGAAGCGTTTGGGCATAGGTCGATACGGCGGAACCCGCAGACTCAAGTCCTTTTGTCACAAAGGCTATGGGACACGCCTCCGTCATGACCCGGTTAAGAATGTCGGTCACCCAGCCAATGCCTGGGCTACTCACTCCGACAACAATGATATCCGCGTTCGCGAGGTGCTCCGATCGCAGTTCGTCGAAGCGGATCGCCTCGACGCCGGCGGGCGGGGCAGCGTCGAGTTTGGGATGGATCCCGCCCGGACGCCGCATGGTAACGACGATGTCCTGATCGAGCGGCGTGCCGACGAGCAGCACCTTGTGGCCGTTGTCTGCAGCGGGTACGCAAAGCGCGGTGCCCATGACACCCGCACCGAGTACAACGATTTTTGCCACGGTAATCCTCCTCTTGGTGTGGTTCGAAACGGAAAGCCGACCCGCTACCGCATCATAGCAGCGACATTGCCGCCATCGACCGTGATAACCGCGCCGGTGCTTGAGCGCGCCTTAGCGAGATGCACGAAGGCGGCTGCCACATCGGCACCCGTTACCTCGCGGCCAACAAGGTTGCCGCGCATATAGGCTTCGGGTGTCAGGCCGCGCGCGCGGCTTCTTTCAGTGACCATCTCGTCCGTCATTAGACCCGTGCGGATCCGGTCAGCATTGACGGCATTGGATGTGATGCCAGATGCGCCGTGCTCGACTGCATATTGGCGCATCAGCGCCATCAGCGCGGCCTTGGAGGTGCCGTAGGGGCCGAAATCCGCACCTGGATTGACAGCCTGCTTGGAAACATTGAAGACGATGGCGCCGCCGGTCTTCTGCTTCTCCATCACACGCACGGCGGCTCGGGCCATGTAATGATGGCTCCAGAAATTCAATTCGAACGCCTTCCTGAACGTCTCCTCTGGCACGTCGATCAGCGAGCCCTGAAAGGCTGCTCCTGCGTTGGAGATCAGGATGTCCACCCCGCCGAAATGGCTCGCCACCTTGGCAATGGCGGCATCCACTGCGGCCGGGTCGGTCACGTCGCAGGCGACGCCGAACCCTCCTAGCCGCTTTGCCTGGTGAGTTACGGCGTCCTGTGCAATGTCGATCAGCGCAACCTCGGCGCCCTCGGAGCGAAGTGCTTCGGCGATGGCAAGGCCTAGTCCGCCGGCGGCACCTGTCACGACTGCTATCTGCCGGGTCAGGGGCTTTTCCACCTGCTTGGTCAGCTTGACCTGTTCGAGTGACCAGTATTCAATATCGAATAGGTCAGCCTCGGAGAGCGCTTCAAAGGATTCGATGCCCTCCGCCTTGGTGATAACATCGACCGTTGCTTCTGCCACATCTGCACCGACGAGTGCGTTCTTGCGCGTGGCGCCCGCGGCGAACAATCCAACACCCGCAACGTAAAAGACACGCGGCATAGGATCGAGCATCGTTTTTCCGCCGCCGACGCGACCATTGTTGCGTTCGAAATAAGCCCGGTAGTCCGCCTGATAAGCATCAACGGCGACCTGGGCCATGTCCTTCCAGGTATCGAGTTCGCCTGCCACCGGTGCCGGCAGCGCAACACCGTGGCGCTTGATATGGATGACATGCTCCGGCGTCGCATTGCCGCGCCTGACCAGGCTCTCCACATTTTCCGCATTGCAGAAGTCGAGCACGCTCTCTGTGCAGCGGTGTTCCAGTATCAAACGTTTCGGTGCGCCCTCTAAGCCGGTATCGATGGCGATGGCGCCGCGCAAGATCGGTGCGATTTCCGCCACACTGGCGAGCGATTTTGGCACTTTGGCGGAAGTAAACGGCTTTGCCCGACCTTTCGCCAGCCTGTGTTGCGCGCGGTCGATCTTAGCGATCATGTCCTCATAGGCCGCGCGCGGATCGTCAGACCAAGTGAAAATTCCGTGTTTCAGGAGAACCATGCCGTCGCCTTTGGGATTGGCGCGGAAGGCTGCATCACAAGCCTTCGCGAGAAGGAAGCCAGGCATCACATAGGGCACGACGATCGTATCAGGGAACAGTTCTCGGATAAGGTCTTCGCCATGCGGCTGGTTTGTCAGAGAGACTATCGCGTTGGCATGGGTGTGGTCGATATGCCGGAATGGCAACAGGGCGTGCAGGATGGCTTCGACCGAAGGGTTAGGCGCGTTCGGATCCATCAGCAGCCGCCGCTGCAGCATCACCATCTCATCATCGCTCAGCTCATCGAAACCGACCATCGCTTTCAGCGGGTCCAACCGCACGGCCGGCAAGCCCTGTGGCTCTATAGTGCCCATGTCCCAACCGCTGCCCTTGACACAAAGCACATCAACCGAGGTGCCGTCCCGATCAGTCCATGCCGTCTTGACCGATGTATTACCGCCGCCGTGCAGCACTAGTTCCGGATCCTGTCCGAGCAGTCGCGTTGTATAGGTTCGGATCGCTAGATCGCGGTTGATGCCCTTTCCGACATAAGCCTCGACCACGGATGTAAACTCGCTGTCGTTCCATCTCGATTTCATGACTATCACCTCTCTTCCCGAGTTGTTGGCGAACCGGGTTACAAACGTTAGATATCTAGATGCGTATGTGTCAGACCCGGTTTTCCGTTGCGGCGTCGAAGACGTGGACCTTTTCGGGCGCAATCGAGAAACGGACATCCATCCGCTCGTCAAAATGCGCAGACTTGTCGACGATCGCTAGGAACTGACCTTCCGGCCCCTCGCAGCAGAGCTGAGCTTCATGCCCCATGCGCTCGATTAGCAGCGACCGGGCTACAATGGATCCCTGCGGATCGACCGTGACATCTGTCGGGCGGACGCCGCAGATCACCCGCTGGCCTGCAGATAGTTTGAGGGACGGCTCGAGCCGGATAAGGCCGGCCTTGGTCTCCGCAGCTGGCGCTCCCTGGTCCGCGACAATCGTGCCCGTCAGGAAATTGATCGCCGATGAACCGATGAAATCGGCGACATATTTGCTTGCGGGTCTATCATAGACATCGTCGGGCGTGCCCATCTGCACGATCTTCCCGGCTCGCATGACGACGATCTTGTCGGCCATCGTCATCGCCTCGATCTGGTCGTGGGTCACATAGATCGTTGTCGTCTTGAGACGATTGTGCAACTGCCGGATTTCGGTGCGCATGTGCGCACGGAGCTTGGCATCGAGATTGGAGAGCGGCTCGTCGAACAGGAAGACCGCCGCCTCGCGCACCATGGCGCGGCCCATGGCGACCCGCTGGCGCTGGCCGCCGGAAAGTTCTTTCGGATAGCGCTGGAGATACGGCGTCAGATTGAGGATTTCGGCGGCATGCTCGACCCGCCGCTTGATTTCGGCCGGTGGCTGCTTTGCCACTTCGAGACTGAAGGCAATGTTTTCGTAGACCTTCATTGTCGGGTAGAGCGCATAGTTCTGAAACACCATGGCAATATCACGGTCGCGCGGATGCATATCGTTCACCCGTTTGCCGCCGATGAAAAGATCACCTTCGCTGACGGTTTCGAGCCCGGCTGTCATGCGCAGCAAGGTGGTCTTGCCGCAACCCGAAGGCCCGAGCAGCACGACGAACTGGTGATCCTCGATCAGGAACGAGATATCCCGCATGATGTTGAAGGCACCAAACGACTTGCCGATGCTCTTGTATTCCACGGTTGCCATAAATTTCTGCTCCACTCGTCTTCTAGTATTGCTGACGGTCGCGTGCCGGTCAGTATTTCTGCCGGGTCGGGGTGATGACGATTTCCTGCACGATCGCCTTTTGAGGCAGATTGTAGGCATTGAGGATCAACTCGGCGACGATATCGGCGGAAATGCCGCCGCCGATCGCCTCCTTGTTGGCCTTGTAATTGGCGAGCGTAGTCTCGTCCTTCACATGGTCGAGCACCTCGGTGTCGATGATGCCAGGCGACAGAACGATGACGCGCACATCGTGCGGTGCCAGATACTCGCGGAAGCTTTCCGAGACCGCATGGACGAAATATTTGGTGCCGCAGTAGACGGTGTGATCCGGATAGACCTTGCGGCCGGCGATCGAACTCATCATCATCAGCGTGCCGTGGCGGCGAGCGATCATGCCGTTCATCACCGCATGGACGGAATTCATTACGCCCTTGGTATTGATGTCGATCATCTCGTCCCATTCTTCCGGCGGCTGCTTGGCGATGTCGCCGAGACGGGCGATGCCGGCATTGGCGAACATCATGTCCACCGGGCCAAATTGACTTTCGGCGTCGACGACGGCTGCGGTCAGTGCGGCGCGGTCACGGACATCGACTTGTTTCAGCACGGCGTTCGGCAGCCTCAGTGCCTCCAGGCGATCGAGACGGCGTGCCATCAGCAGCACCGGGTGGCCGGCGGCCGAAAAGGCCCGCGCCGTCGCCTCGCCGATGCCGGAGCTCGCACCTGTAATTGCAATCAGCGGCTTGTCCGCCATGTTTCAGCCTCCCGGTTTTGTTTTTGTCGATCCCCGGGATGCGAATGCCACTGGAAGAGGGCAAGATGGCATCGCAACCCCAGGAACCGTTTGTTTGGCAGACGGCGGAAAACCGCCGCCCGTCCAATCAACCCTTCATCACGGTGCCAACCTGGGCAGCGATGTCGTCGAGGGCTTCCTTTGGCGAGCCGTAGCTGCCGGCGAAATACTTGCCCAGCCCAACGGGGATCGTGTCGCTCGACAGCTGTGCCCATTCTGGCAGGTCCGGTTCGGAGCCCATGTATTTCGCAATCGTCTCGCGCACGATCGGCAAGTGACGGGTGGTGCCGGCACCGACGCGAGCATTGGCGAGAACGCGCGGATCGTCATAGACGCTGGTGCGGGTCGGACCCGTACCGCCACCAAGCGTGGTGATGAGGGCCTGTGTATCGGCGCAAGTCGCCCACTGCATGAACAGCCAGGCTGCATCCGGGCTCTTTGAGTATTTCGACACGGCAAGAGACGACCCGCCCTGGTGACCGACGCCTGGGATTTCGCCGTAACCGGTTTCCTTGACGGTGCGAAGGGCAATCGGCTGCGGCGGCACTGCAACTTCGCAAAGGCCCGAAACCTTGGTCTGGGTCGGATCGTCGAAATAGGGAAAGAATTCGCCCCAAGACAGCATCGACGCGGCAACACCCTGTGCCACCGACTGGCCCTGACCATCCCAGGTCCAGCCATCGACGCCTGGAGGCATGGTTGCCTTGAGCTTCGTCCAGTATTCCAGCGCCGCAACGCCCTTTTCGTCGTTACCGGTGAACTTGCCGTCCGGTCCGAAGATCGAGCCACCGTGACCCCAGAGCCATGCGGTCCAGTCGCATTCCAGGCTGTAATGACCGGATTTCATCTGGCCGCTGGTGCCGTAGACGTTCGGGCCCATCTCGTCGGTAATGGTCTTGGAATTGGTGTACAGTTCCTCGAGTGTCGCCGGTGCCTTGAGGCCGAGCTTCTCGTAGATATCCTTGCGATAGATCATGATGAAGATCGGGATGTCGTAGGGAACGCCGACCCAGCGGTCCTCATACTTGGCGATACCGTCAACCAGTGCCGGCAGGAAGTCATCGATATTGTAGTTCGGCATCGCCAGGTCGGCCTTGGCCTCGATCTGCTCGCGTGGATCGAAGACGTCCTTGCTGAAGGATGCCGCCCAGCTCTGGTCAATATAATAGAGGTCATAGGTGCCGAGCGATGAGGCCACGTCGAGTGTCAGCTTCTGCAGAACTTGCTCCAGCGGCAGAACCTCGATCTCGACCTTGATGCCGGTGGCTTCCTCGAAATATTTCTTCAGCTGCGAGTTGATGGCGTTTGACGGGGGTGTCGATTCCGTGGCGAGTTTGAGCGTGGTGCCGGCAAACGGCTTGCCGACGTCCTGCAGCCACTTGATCACTTCCGGCGACGGCTGCAGTGCTTCCTGTGCATTGGCCTGCGAGAACCCGCCAAACGGCCGGCGACCCAAACCCATGCCGAGTGCGCCTGCACCCAGGCCCAGCTTGCCGGCGGCCATTAGGAAGTCGCGGCGGGCCATCTGGCCCTTGACGAACCTATCGGTGATCGATGCGAGATGCATCTTTCTAATACTGTCCTTCATCCTCTTCTCCTCCACTTTTAAACGGACGACAGAATTGCCGGCCGGATATTCAAACGCCTCCGCGCCGAATTACTGTTTCAGCGACCCCATCGTCAGGCCACGCACCAGATGGCGCTGGACCAGCAGGATCACGATAAAGGCCGGTACGATGGCCGCTGCACCCAGCGCCGCCATGTTGCCCCAGGCCGTTCCAATCGATGTCACGAAGGTCGACGACACCACCGGTACGGTCTTTAGGCCGGTCTGCGTCAGCGTCAGTACGAACAGGAATTCCGTCCAGCTGAAGATGAAGCAGAGAACCGCGGTCGCGGCGATGCCGCCCTTGGCCATCGGCAGGACGATGCGCCGGAAGATCGTCCAGCGCGACGCGCCGTCAAGCAGCGCGCTTTCGTCGATCTCGGCCGGGATATCGTCGAAGAAACTCTTCAAGAGCAGCACCGCCAGCGGCAGGTTCATCAGGCCGTGGATCAGGATGACGCCGATATAGGTGTCGAGCAGGCTGAACTGCTTGAAGATGAAGAACATCGGGATGGCGACGGCGACCGGCGGCATCATGCGGGTCGACAACACCCAGTTGACGAACTCGTGCCGGCCCCGAAAATTCATCCGTGACAACGAATAGGAGGCGAGCGTCGCGACGATGATGGCGAGCACCGTCGACATCGAGGCGACGACGATCGAATCCCAAAGCCGGGGCGCCATGTAGAAATTGCCGCCACCGGGATTGACCGTTTCCTGCGTCCCGAAACCGAAGCCGAGCGAAATGCCGAATACCTGCTCGAAATTCTTGACCGTCGGTTCGAAGACGAAAAATTTCGGCGGCCAGTTGAAGATGTCCTTGGCGTTGCGGAAAGCAACCGACGTCCAGAAGTAGATCGGGAAGAAGAAGGCTCCCACGACGAGCCAGCCGGCGATCGTGCGAAGTGTTCGTGTGCCAGCGCTCTGGTGCATGTTACCACCTCACCTTGAAGACTTTGATGAAGACGTTGGCCATGATCATCACCATTGCCAGGCTGACGAGGCTCAGCGTTGCGCCATACCCCCATTTCAGGAACGAGAAGGTCTGCTGCCAGGCGTAAAGGCTGACGGTATAGGTGGCCGTTCCCGGGCCGCCCGAGGTCATGACGAAGACATAGTCGAACACCCGGAAGAGATCGATGCCGCGCAGGAGCACGGCGACCGCGATGACCTTCGACATCATCGGCAGCGTCAGCCGGCGGAACATCTGGAAGGACGAGGCGCCATCGATCATCGCTGCTTCATAGGGCTCGGCCGGCAGCGAGCGGAGACCGGCCATGAAGATCAGCACCATGAAGGGCGTCCACTGCCAGATTTCAGCGACAAGCACGCCGGCCAAAGCAAGGGATGACGTGGCAAGGATTGGAGTCGATTTGTCGAGCAGACCCATCGTGCTGAGCAGATAGGGGAGCACGCCGAATTGCGGATCCTCCATCAACAGGAACATCATACCGGCGATGGCGGGGGGGATGACCAATGTCATCGACAGTGTGGCTCGCAGTACGCTGAAGCCCGGCAGTTCGGCATCCAACAGCATCGCGATTGCCATGCCGAGGATGATTTCGAACACCAGCGCGACAATGAAATAGAGGAAGGTGACGCCCAGCGCGCTCCAGAAACGCGTGTCGTTCCAGAGCTGAACCCAATTCGCCATGCCGACGAATTTCAACGCGCGCTTTGTCGGCACGAATTCATGAAAGCTCAGCCAGACGTTGTAGATCAGCGGATAGATTGTGAATACCACGAGCAAGCAAACCAGTGGCAGGAGCCACGGGATCGGCGAGTCCGATATTGCAATGCGTTTCACCTGTGCGACGGACATTCCGTACCCTCCAGCGAGCGGACTGCGGCTATTGCGCCCGGCATGAGCGCGCGTCACCGTTGCCAAACCCGCACTCCTCTGCCGGTTCAGCTCTGCTCGATCCTGTTTCTCTACGCCGGCGCAAGCCGGCATGCGTCTTCAAAGCTGCGGCCGGTCAGTGTGCCGCTGCTTTTTTCTCACTGTGCATGCTTGTCGCGGAGCGTTGCTCTGCCATCCAGGCATCCAGTTCGGTAATCTCGTTCAAGCCCATGCGGATGCCGGCTTTTGTCCGGCGAAACACCACATCCTCGGCCGTGCGCGCATACTCGCGGGTCATCAGGAAACGGACCTCCGCCTCCGTCAGGTCGGCGCCGAAGGACCGGCCCAGGTCAGCCCGTGTGCGGGAACCGGCCAGAATGGCGCGCGCCTCGGAACCATAGTGCCTGACAAGGCGCTGCGCCGCGCGTATGTCCAGAAATCCATAGTCCCGCGTAAGATCCTGAGCCAGGAACTCTGCTGAACCTGCGGGAAAGTCGCCGCCGGGCAAGGCATGCTTGCCCGTCCAGTGCGCCCTTACACCCCACTCTGGGAACCGCGCTGCCAACTTCTGCATCGCATTCTCAGCAAGGCAGCGATAGGTTGTAATCTTTCCACCGAAGATACTCAGAAGCGGTGCTTCGTCTTCCGCGCTGTCGACTTCCAGCACATAGTCGCGCGTGGTTTCCTGCGCATTGGCAGCACCGTCGTCGTAAAGTGGCCGAACGCCGGAATAAGTCCAGACGACCTCTTCTCGCGTCACCCCGGCCTTAAAATAGGAAGAGGCTGCCTGGCACAGATAGTCGATCTCGTCATCCGAAATACGGACGTTTTCGGGTTGATCCTTATGATCGACATCGGTTGTGCCGATCAGTGTGAAGTCGTCCTCGTACGGGATGGAGAATACGATACGTCCATCGGGATTCTGGAAAATGTAGCAGCGATCGTGTGCGTACAGGCGCGGTACGACAATGTGAGAGCCCCTGACGAGCCTGATTTTTGCTTGCGTCTTCCGGTTCAAAACGATGGCCAGAACCTGGTCCACCCACGGACCGGCGGCATTGACAAGCGCCCGGGCAGAAATTTTCTCGCATCGCCCGGTTTCAGCATCCTCCACGGTCACATGCCACAGCCCGTTCTCGCGGCTTGCCTGCACGCAACGTGTGCGCGTGCGAATGTCGGCGCCCCGTTTTTCCGCGTCGCGCGCATTGAGGACGACGAGGCGGTTGTCCTGTACCCAGCAATCGGAATATTCGAACGCGATGGCGGACACGTCGCGAAGGGGTGCGCCGAGGGGATCACGCGAAAGCTTGAGTGTCCGGGTTCCCGGAAGCTTTTTGCGACCGCCGAGATGATCGTAGATGAACAATCCGAGCCGCAACAGCCACGCCGGCCGCAGCCCCTTGCGATGCGGCAGCACGAAACGGAGCGGCCAGATGATATGCGGCGCTATGTGCCACAGAACCTCCCGCTCGCGTAGCGCATGGCGCACGAGCCCGAATTCATAGTGTTCGAGGTAACGAAGGCCGCCATGAATAAGCTTGGTCGACGCCGATGACGTGGCGGAGCCAAGATCCGACTGTTCGCACAGAAAGACGCGGAGCCCGCGACCGGCCGCGTCGCGCGCCAGACCCGCGCCGTTGATTCCGCCGCCGATGATCGCCAGGTCGTACGTTGCCATCGTCATGCAACCATTCTCCCCTTGCGCGCTTCCAAAAGACGGTCTGCAACCTCGACGAACCCTTGTCCGCCTTCAGCGGCCGTTACGTAAGTCGGTTCGGCCTCGATGCGGCCTTGGAACTGCAGGACATTGGCAACGCCGCAGGCGTTGGGGAAGAAACGGAACATCGGTGCATCGTTCGGACTGTCGCCGACGAACACGACCTTGTCCTTATCCCGGTCAATATCGAGCCCGAGCACGTCGGCCGCGAAACGGCGGGTCATCGTCAGCTTGTCATAGGCACCGTACCAGCCATTGACGTGGATGGACGAAACCTTTGCAACCGCTCCCTCCTCCTCGAATATCTGCTTGATGCGGTCCACCGCGCTGGTCGGCAAGGATGGCACATCTTCACAAAAGTCGATGGCGAGGTCGGCCTCGCGATAAAGCTGGTCGGCCGAAATGGCGGTACCGGGCACTTCGGCCAAGATGCGAGCGCGCACTGTTTCCAACCGTTTGCGATCATCGGCGCGCTGATCGCTACTGATCGCGAAAATGCGGCGCATGCGCCGGCTGTATTGATCATAGGAAAAATAGAATGCGCCGTTTTCACCGACAACGCCTGAAACGGGCCACATCCGCGCAATCATATCGCACCAGCCAGCGGGCCGGCCGGTGATGGGCGCTACGGCAATGCCGGCATCCAGAAGCCGCTCCAACGCCTGATAGGCGCAGGCCGGCAGACGTCCGTCTGTGGTCAGCGTGTCGTCTATATCGGCAAACAGCGTATGGACCCTGCCTGCATCTTCCAACGGCATTTCGACGATGGCGCGCATCAGATCACACCTCCCCGCGCGAGAAGTCTTCGAGAATGCCTTCGTCGGCGGCGATATCGAGAAACGAATACCGGTTGCGCATCTCGCGGCAGTGAACCACTGCCTCACGGTAAAATTCGACCGGTACGCCGAGTTCCTGTGCCGTCGTGGGACCACCTGCTGCCTTGAGCAGCCGCGTCATTTCCTCGACCGGAATGACGAAGGCTTTCAACTCCTCCCGCAGCGCCGGCCAAAGATCGGCAATCTTTTCATTGAGAGCGCCGATTTCTTTTTCATCGAAGATCTTGGGTTGAATCTCCGTGAAGCATTGCTGGGCAATATCTGCGCCCATGCGACGCGACATTCCTTGAAGATCAATCCTGGTTGCCTTCATTTTCGGCGGTGATGCGTTTTCCAGGTAGTGCCGCTGCAAGCGGCCCATGGTCAGGACGCCGACGCCGACCTGCTGGCCATGAAGCGTCCCCGGATGGCGGTCTCCCGCGAAACAATCGATGTAGTGGGAGATCTGGTGCTCGCCCATGGAGCCATGGTTCGACATGCCGGTAAAGGAGACGCCAAGACCGCACATGGTCAGAACGCGGTAGAGGTAGCCGTTTGCGGAGACATCGCCGCGGTTGATCCCCTCGGCGCGCCGGTTTAGCTCCGCCTCGTCCTCCTGCTGAATGATATAAGGCGCGTTATCGTAGGCCGTCCCGAAGAGGCGATGCGACAGCCACCAGTCCACCTGCGCCACAGACCGAACGAGGCAATCGGCGAAGCCGGCAGCCGATAGATAGGTGGGCGCCGCAGCGGCGACAGAAAGGTCGACAAAGAAACCTGCCGGCGCATGCGATGGCAACGACACTTTGAGACCGTTGTCGAGGGTTATAGACGCGGTGGTCGAGGTATAGCCGTTCATCGAGGCGGCGGTGCCGAATACACAATACCGCCGTCCATCGAGGCCGGTCACGTATTTCACCAGATCGTTGATCGTGCCCGACCCCACTGCGACCACACCTTCGGCGCCTTTCAGTTTTTCGGTCAACACAGCCACATTCGCCATATCGGCATGCGGATGGTCGAGAAGAACGGTCTTGACGGGGCCGAGCGATTGGAGAGCATGGGCGATGCGTTCACCCATCGCATCCCAGGTGGCGTGATCGGCCACGACTGTGAACGTCTTACCTAGCCCTAGTCCGGCAACCAGTTCGGCTTCCCGTCCCTCAAGGCTATCTGCGATGATGATCGATTCGTAAGGCACAGCTGCTGGTTTGCCGGTCTCCGGATCCACCCAGCGCCCGGCGACGATATCATCAATCAACGCGGTCCAGCCGCCCTGGGGAGCGCTTGCGGCGCCGCCCTGGTTCCCTGTCGTTTCCATTCCTGATGTCCAGTCTTATTGTGATGAAAACAAAAGACACCAGCCACTGACACTTGTCAATACATAAATCAAACCGCCTTGACATTTGCCATTCAGTGTCATCAGATAAGGTGGAAACAAGGAAACACTGAGGAAACACATGCTGGACGCAGGCGTCACCCTGCCCACGGAGTTCGACGATGCCGTCAATTGGGCCGCATGGCTCTATTACGCCGACGAGATGACCCAGAGCGAGATCGCCAAAACGCTCAACGTCTCCCGCGCGACAGTCGTCAATTACCTTCAAGAGGCGCGCAGCCGTGGCATTGTCTCCATCCGGATCAGCACCTATGCGAGCGGACGGACAAAGATCGCCCGTGCATTGAAGGAAAAATTTGGCCTTGAAGGCGCGCTGGTCATCCCCTCGACCGGAAATGGAGACCTCGTGCGTCGGTTGGGGGACGCCGGAGCCCGTGTTCTGGCCGACCAGGTGACGACGGGAGATGTAATTGGGGTGGCTTGGGGGCGCACCGTGCTTTCGGTCGCCGATCAGATTTCACTTCCTGAACCGATCTCCAATCTCACCGTGGTCCAGGTCTCGGGAAGCTCGACGGGCGAGCCGGATTTCTCGCCCGAATTGTGCACCTCGCTTCTGTCGAGCCGTATCGGCGCGCGTTGCGTCAACCTTCTGGCGCCGGCCATTCTATCGACCAAGGAACTCAGGGCGATGCTGCTCGACGAACCGGTCCTGAAAAAGCAGTTCGACCTCATACACTCGACAAACCGCATTTTGTTTGGTGTCGGCGATGTCGGCCCTAAAAGCACCGTGCGAGCGTCCGGGATCGCAAGCCAAAGGGAAATCGACACATATGTCGAACATGGTGCGGTCGCGGTTATCATCGGTCGGTTTATCGATGCGCACGGTCGCGCGGTAGGCGGCGAGCACGATGAACGAATGGTCGGAATCGCACTCGAAGAGCTTATTCAGACGCCCAATAGGATTTGCGTGGCAGGTGGGGCCGGCAAGATAGAGGCCATTACCGCAACACTCGAAGGCGGTTACGCGACGCATTTCGTCACAGACATGGCCACGGGAGAGGCCTTGTTGGGGGTTTGACAATCACAAGCAGTGGCGAAGGGCCGCTGCCTGTGGAGGTATTCAATGGACCCACCCGCATCACATCGGTTCGTACCGAGGTATCGCGGATCACTCAGCGGAGAGGAGCCGCTTTAATGCAGTCGGAGGAACGTTATGTCATAGGAATCGATTCATCGACGCAATCGGTGAAGGCCATTGCCTGGTCGAAAGACGGTCAGCCTTGTTTCGAAGGGCGTGCGCCGCACACGCTTATAACGCCTGACGCCCACCGCGCAGAACAGGATCCCGACGAATGGTGGAGCGCAGCGACCACTGCCTTGAAAGCTGTAGCCGGAGCTACCGACCCCGACCGCATCGATGGCATAGCGATTTCCAATCAGCGCGAGACAATGGCATTGCTGGACGACCAGCGACGTCCGCTGGCGCCCGCCACGGTTTGGCTCGACCGGCGTGCGCGGGACATGCCCGCCCTCCTTGCTGACGAATTGGGCGCGGATGTTCTGCACGGCATATCCGGAAAGCCGGTCGATGTTATTCCTTGCGTCTATCGCCTGCGCTGGATGCGTGCCAATCAGCCGGAGTTGCTCGATAAGGCGGCTTATATTCTGTCCGTGCATGACTACTTGACGATGCAGCTGAGCGGCACACCGCAGGCGACATGGACAAGCGCCGATCCGTTCGGAATTTTCGATATCGTCAGTAAAACCTGGTCGAAGACGATCCTCGGCCACCTCATGATCGACGAGGCCAAGCTTCCGCCGCTCAATCCGCCCGCCTCCAGAATCGGCTCTATCTCCCAGGAAGCCGCTGCGCAGACGGGCCTGAAACCAGGCACGCCAATCTTTGCTGCCGGCGGAGATGGTCATTGCGCCGCTCTTGGCGTAGGCGCGATCGAACCGGGGACAGTCTATCTTAATCTCGGAACAGCGGTCGTGGGTGGCCTCTGGTCGGCCACGCCGGAATTGAGCGGACATTGGCGCACGCTGGTATCTCCCACTGGCGACGGCTTTGTTCTGGAAAGCGTACAGCGGGGCGGTGCTTTTTTCGTGAACTGGCTGCTCGATAATTTCGCTGGCGGACGCACGGATGTGGCGGTTTTTCAACGACTAGAGGCGGAAGCCATGCGCCTGCCTGTCGGCTCTGACGGGCTGACGGTGTGCCCATATCTGATGGGCTGTATGGATCCCTACTGGGATGAAAATGCGCGGGCGAGTTTTACTGGCTTCGGGCCGGATCACGGAATGGGTCATCTCTATCGCGCATCCCTTGAAGCGATCACGCTCGAATTTGCAAGGAGCTTGCAGGAGATGAGGGCCACGGGGCTCGTAGCCGAGCGAATTTTCGTGATCGGCGGCGGAGCTTCGAGTGTGCTGTGGAGAAAAATGGTTTCAGATGCTACAGGGCTTCCTGTCCATCGCAGCCTCTCCAATGAGGCATCGGCACTTGGTGCAGGCATTGCGGCAGCGGTGGGTGCCGGGTGGTACAGCAATTTCCACGAAGCGAAAAATGCCATGGCGCGGACGACCGAAGCCCTTGCGCCTGATCCTGCCGCTTACGAGGATTGGCTTACCCTCTCGGAAAGACAGGCCCAAGTTTACATCAACAATCGCGAGCAAGGGCGGACGTGAGCCCGGCTCTGTGAACGAGCATGAAGTGGCGCGAACGTTTCAGTGTGCGGTGCCTGGTTTCTCGTTTGCCCTCACAATGGCGTCCGCTTCCTTGCCGTATAGTTCCTCGAAGTGATCGAAGGTCTTGGAAAAATAACCAATGCCCTGCGTCGCCGAGCGCAGCGCCCGCGCCAGATCGTTAAGCGCGCCGCCCGGAACGAGCGCCCGGAAGATGTCCCATCCCTTGGCGGTTTCATCACGGTCGAAGCCGAGAACCTGACCGTTGAGAGCGGCGACGATCTGGACAAGGCTGCCTGAATAGACCGATGGGATGTGGAACTCGCTGCGGAAGACCGGCTGCATCAAGACGGTCGATCCTTCGGAAAGCGCCTGTCGCACCCCCATTTTCGACGCAGTCCGGAAGGCGTGTTCCGAGCTGTCGACGGTATGGTGCTGACCATCTAACAGCGTTACGCCGACATCGATGACTTCGAAGCCTAACGGTCCTTTCTCCATCGCTTCGCGCGCGCCCGCTTCGACGGCGGGGATGTAATTGCGCGGAACGGCGCCGCCCTTGATGGTTTCGCCAAAGGTGAAGCCCTGGCCGCGCTCGTTGGGGTGAATGCTCAACTTCACATCCGCGAATTGTCCGGCACCGCCGGTCTGTTTGCGATGGCGGTAATGAACCTCCGATGGTTTCGTGATCGTCTCGCGGTAGACTGGGCTGGGCGTTCGGTCGGTCACGGAGATATGAAAGACATCGGACAGCGTTCGGCAGAGATCACGCAGATGCACCGGCCCCTGGGCGCGGACGAGTTGAGCGCCCGTGCCTTCCTCCTGCAAGACTTTCAGACCGCGATCCGTCTGGGAAAGTTTCGCCAGCGTTTCGGAAAGTTTGTTTTCATCGCGCTCGCTGCCTGGAATTAGGATCCTTTCAAGCATCGGCGTGGGTGGTTCCGTCCACTCAGGCGGGGCGACCACCGCGCCGGAGGTCAACAGCGAAGGGACGGGCAGGTGGTCGGACTTGACCGTCGCGAAGACATCCCCCGGCGCAGGCAGCACCGCCGAATTGGACCGCCCGTTTGCGAGATTTTGTACGGCGCCGAGGCTGGAGCCGCCCAGTGAAACGCCTTGCCGCAGTCCCTCGCCAAGTGCGCGCACGAGCACCGTCTTGCCGACATTCTGGCGATGATAGGCATGGAAGCTCACGGCCACCAGCTTGCCTTCATCGACAGTTCCCGTATGAGCGAGACGCTGCCGAAGAACCCCTAACGGCGGCGCCTCGTGGCGCAGCGCCTTCATCAGCCTCGTCATGCCGTTGCCGTGACTTGCAGCACCGATCAGGACCGGGATAATTCTATTTTCCCTGAGAACCCGTGATGAAATGGCATAGAGCGCGTCGCTGGGCGGCTCGCGATCCTCGATCAGTTCCTCGAGAAGCCAGTCATCAAATTCGGACAGGTGTTCCAGGAGCTCGCTGCGCGCTTCGTGCTCGCGCTCGGCAGTGCTTTCGGGGATTGCGATCAGCGCCGAAGTCTGGCCTTCCCGGTAGCGCCACGCCCGTTCCGAAATCAGATCGCAACTGCCTATGATCCTGTCTCCCTCGCGGATCGGGATCTGGCGAAGCAAAAGCGTGTGGTTGGCGTAGTCTTGAAGCGCGGCGATCACGTCCCTCAGCCGCCCTCTCGGTTCGTCCATCCGGTTGACGAAGAGGATGCACGGCGTCTCCGAGGCTTCGACTATCCGCAGATAGGGCGCGGCGAGCACAGCCTCCTCGGGTGCCGATGAAACGCACAGGATGCAGGCGTCGCTGGCAAGAAGCGCGTGCTGCGCATGCGCCAACGCTTCGTTGGGTCCTGGCGCATCCAGCGCACACCACGCCTCGTTTCCGAAGGTGAATTCCGTTAGGTTCAATCCATAGGGGGAGCTGGATTTTTTCGGCGCCCCCTCCAGGGAGCCGAGCTTTTCCACGACTGTCGATTTTCCGGTCTGCGAGGGTCCAAGCACGGTAAAGCAGCGCATCGGTCTTCCTCCAACTGCCATAAACACAATTTTCAGCCATCATAGGATGCCCTGAACCGCTGCAAGGCGCCAGAGGTGTTCAGTTTCACGACGCTTTGACTTAGACTTGCATTTGAGGCTGATCCATTGAGCTTACGGTTCGATACTAAATCCGAGAAGGTCTCGTTTGATCTTGAAGCCAACCCACGGGCTGTCCGGACAATTGCTTCTTCCGCCTTTATCGACCTAGGCTTCGGGTGCTGATTACGGCCAAGGGCTGGAAGCCGTCGACGGCGGAGGGCGTCAGGTTCAGTTCCTCCGCAGTTGCATGAAAACTCTCCGCCCGCGCCGCTGTTTGTGCCAGGGACGTAGGAACGTCCTGCGCCGAGGCGGATGTTAACTGACCGCTAGAGCCAATATCGGTTCCTCGGGGGAAGCATCATGCGTGCGCTCCCTCATTCTTTTGGATAGCTTTTCGCGCATCGTAAAAGCGTAATACTATCTTGGCGGGAAATCCGGAGAGGGGCATGCAATATCGCCAAAGGTCGGTGCTGTTCGCAGCACCTTGGCTGATCATCGGAGCTGCCGCAGTCGGCGCTTCGAGCGGTATAACGATTGCAGACTTCGAAAAGCCGGAACTGTTAGTCGCCGCACTGTTTGTCGGTATTATCATCGGAATGGCCGTTGAGCAGTTCCTCGCCACGATGAACAAACAGGCGTGGCGGCAGAGAAGCAGATCACGCTGGGAGAACCGGCGCCGAAACGAGCGCATCGTACCGAGGCCCTGGCTTCAGACGCCAGTTGCGGAGCGATTGCGACCGGTCGACGCTGCGGATCAACTGCGTATCGTGATGCGCTCGAATTTCACGATTCAACCATTGCTGAACAAAAGCGAAGCCCGGGTGTTTTGGGAGCTCGACAGCGTCGTGATCGGCTGCAATTCCTCCTGGCAGGTGATGGCGCAGGTTTCATTGGGCGAGATCCTCCGAAGTGCCGATCCGGAGGCCTACAGTTGCATCAACTCCAAACGTGTCGACCTGCTCCTCGTGGACGGTAACTGCCAACCGCGGCACGTCATCGAATACCAGGGCGGAGCGCACCATCAAGGAGCCACGGCCGCGCGTGACGCGGTAAAGAAGGAGGCGCTACGACGCGCCGGGATCGGCTTATGAAGTGGTGGCTGGTCAAACGACGCCGTCGGAACTCAGGCGATTGGTCGAGAAGCTGGTGGACAAGCCGAGTGTCACTTAAAGCGATCTCAACACGCATGACTGCACGCTCGTGCCTCTCTGAGTGGATAAGCAGATTGCCGTGCCTTAATGGAATTGAGGCGCACCCGAGATGATCTCCGACTTCGAGGCAGTTCGCGAAAATCTGTTTCCGGCGAGTCACGGAGCGATCGAGGACTGGAGCAAGTTCCCCTGGCATCGTGATCGAACCAATCAAATTCAGGCTTATAAGGCGCATTCGTCGCAAGCCATCGCAATCGATGTCTTCGGCACCCTGAAGATGAGCAGAGACCGCGATCGCATTTTCGACGCCATCGCTGAGTGCGTGGGGGTGGCACGGGGTGGCCCATGGGCAGTAATACTCGAGTGGACTGATACCGATCGGCTTCTGAGAGAACCCAGGCCGACGCAAGTGGATGCACTTGCCGTCGGCTCTGCGGCCGCACTTGTCATCGAGTGCAAGTTCACCGAGCCCGCAGGACAATGTAGCCAAACGGCCGTTTCTCGCTCGGGCGAACGCCAATGCAACGGAAACTACGAAGACCAAATCAACCCAGGCAATGGCGTGCGATCGCGATGCGCTCTGACAGGCAAGAGCATCCGGTACTGGGAATACATCCCAAAGATCTTCGAGCTCGATCCAGGTGTGGACCATACGCCCTGCCCCTTTAAGGGAGACGCCTATCAGTGGATGCGCAACGCCGTGTTGGCGGCTGCGCTAGGCAAACACCGCAATCTTCAAGCGGCTGCCCTAGCAGCCTTTGCCGATCATCCAATTTTTCCAACAGCGCGAAAAGTGAAACGAGGCCTGGTGGATCCTAGTCTCGCCGGCCAAGGGGCGATAACGCCTGTCTCATACCAGCAGATCATTGCGATCGCCTGCCAAGTCGGCCGTGACCGAGCGCTCTGGAACGAGCTTTCTGCATGGATAGATCATAAGATCGCACGGGCAGCGTCGCGAAAATCGGACTTCCAAGAGGTTCGAAATGGATGCTGATATCTGGAATGGAGCCTTCTATGACGATGGCGAGTGGGTTTCCTGGTCCGACGTGGAAGAACAACTCCAATATCAAGAGTGGCGTGCCAAGTATCCCAATGCGATTAGACATCTGATCCCATATTTTCAGGACCTCTTGGCACTGGCCGAAAGCTACCACCGTGAGACAGGTCGTCATCTTGATGTGTACGGCGTCATTGGTGAACTGTTCGGAGCAATCACCTACGGAATAAAGCTGAATAAGAACTACGCGCAGGGTGCCGACGGGCGGCTGGGCAACGACCACGTGGAGATCAAAACCATCACGCCGTTCAAGTCCAAGGACGAGGTTTCCGTCAAGGTGTCGAGTAATTTCAGCAAGCTGCTCGTCGTGAAAATCAACGGCGACTTTGAAGTGTCGTCGCGGATGGTTGACCGCTCGAAGCTTCCGAAAACGACCAAACCTCTCCTGAGGATAAGGTGGAGCGATCTGCCCAAAGGCCAATGACGACTTCATGCGTGATCGCGCCAAGTGGCGAACCCCTCAGGCCCTCGAGCGCCCTCTCCTCTCGTGCGGCAAACTTTGGTTGCACGACGTAGCAGCCAAAAATCATTAATTCAGAATTTTAGATGCACGCGTATAGTCCGCTTGGCATCACAGCATCCGTGCCTTGAGGGGTCGAGGGCAATGAACTGGAACACATCGTCGACATTCACGGCCGCTTTGGGCGCCGCTTGCGGTGATTGCGGCATTGGCCAGTGGCGGCAGGGCGCGGCGTTAGCACATCGAGATCCGACAATCTCTGAAGTCCAAATTCAATATCATCCGACCGCAAAGAGGCAGGCTCCGAAAGGTGCTGGGGCTTATCAGGTGTTTGGCCGCTCGCGATGAGCAGCGTGACAAGTGTACTATCCCAGTCTGCACAACCGGCGAAAATCCTCAGAAAACTCGACGCTTCGGGCTCCATCCCTCGGACCATGAATAGGAACGCAACTTGACCGGCCATTTGCTGCGCGCCGGCCTTGCCCTCCTCGGGCGATGTCGAGGAGCGCTATGTTGAAAAACAGCAGGGGCACACTTCGGCTGAGTTGACACGCAATCGTCAGCTGCGGTGCGGCCGCTTCCGCAGCAACCTCACCAAGCGTCTTGGCTTTAAGGGTCCCTCCCCAAGCGGTCAAAATTGCCGGCTGGGTGTTCGCGCTTCAATTGAAATCGGGGAGTAAAAGCTACAGGGCTGTAGGGACCTTATCCCGCCAGCATACGTGCGAGCATATTTCTGATGTGGTCCTGCGCGCTGTAGAAAATTGCCGCGACAATGATTTTGCGGCTATCTTCTACCGGTAGAAACCAAATAGCTGCCTTGTCCCGCCGAAGAAACCGGATCCCGGGATGAATATCGGGCCGCAGAGTCCCGATATAAGGCGTATCGACGAGACGATCGATTTCGACACGGAGTTTGTGGATCCGTTCAGCGGTGCGCTCCACCGCCTCGTCAGGCGAGTCCCCGAGTTCAACATAGGCGCCGAACAGATGATCGAAGATCAACTCGAAATCGCGTTCGGCATCCTCTGAATATTCAAGAGTCCACACGAACAACCCGTCGCTTCCGCTCAATCATTGCCGAGACGCGGCTTTCCATTTCCGTCGCAGTAATCATAGGTCCATTCAATCGCCGCTGAACCAATTCGCGAAGCGCTGCCGTTTCGACGGTCTCGGTTTCCGTCTTTTGGCGAAGCAGTTCTAGGCCCTGCTGAAGAACGGAACTCAGGCTGGCATACCGGCCGCTCTCCACCAACGAACGGGCAAACGCATCCTGCTGGTCGGTCAGCGAGATCGACGATTTGACACTCATAGGTTTAACTCCTTTGAACCTAATTTGCTACTCAGTAGCACATTTGTCAATATGACGAGATGTCCGTCAGGGCGGCAAAGGATGGCAGCGCAATGTCAATCCAGGATCAACGCTGGATCAATAGCTTTCTGCTGGTTCGCGGTCCGCGTCACGATGTGCGCCGCCGAGCGCCCGCCGGGGGCCGAGTGTCCCAAGCGATTCATGAATATCCGGTTCTCGGACTCTCAGCACTAGCTGTGTGGAAAGGTCCTCGGACATATGCTCGACAGCTACCCGATCACCATGTTTCTACCCGAGGCTTTAGCCTGATAAAGGTTTTCGTCCGCGGCTTTCAAACAAGAGTGTGGATGAAACCCCGGCCGGCAATGAAACACACCGATACTCGCCGAGATTAGCACTTTCGAACCCGAAGGAGATCGCAGATCAATACGCGCGATCTCTTCCCGGATTTCCTCGCTACGTATAAGCATCTCGGCAGGCGTCAAATTGCGTTGAAACAGACCGAACTCTTCGCCCCCGAGGCGTCCTGCGAACCCTGACTGCCCTTGGTAGCGGGCGAGGATAAGACCGGTGCAGCGGAGTGCTTCATCGCCCGTTGCATGACCATATCGGTCGTTGATCGACTTGAAATAGTCGAGGTCCAGAAACAGCAAGGCGCCGGATACACCGTGTTGACTGGTCGCGTCTAGCTCTTCAAGGAAGGCGCTGCGAGTGAGGGTGCCCGTCAGGCCATCCGTGCGAGATTGGACGCGAAGGGCGTCATAAGCGTCCGCGAGCTTGTTCAAAGCCTCTTTTGTCGCAGCTTCAGCGCGTCGGACTTTTTCCGACTGAGTAAAATGCAGCGCCGAAGCCGGGATCGATATCGCCAGCGGGCAAAAAATCGTCATGAATAGGCCAGCGCCTGCCACTTGTCCGCCCAACAGTGGAACAATGATGAATGAAAGTGCCAGCGAGGCGAACACTGAAAGCAGTCCAGTTAAAATAGACTTTTCGACAATACGACGCATCAATACCACCGTGACGAAGTGAAACTGCTATGAGCTCATCAATTTAAAATGGGTTGAAACACATCGATAAAACTTGATTCATGCGTCTCTCTCACCGACGATTTGCCTCGAATGGCCACCCCCCGCATCTGGCCGCCAGATCGTCGCAGCTATCCTTGTTCTGTTTTTAACTATGCGAGAAAGCGCGGCTGCGCGGTCGCGTCATCGTGGCCGTCTTGAATGGTCGTGGAACATCGAGAGGTTTATCCCATGATTGCCGCCCGGCGGATTTGCGCGTCTAAGCCTGCCGGCAGAAGACGGGAAGGCTCGCCGGACGGACGGCCTGTCGTCAGGCAACTTTCCTCGCCATCCCGACCGAGCGCGGCGCGGTTTCAGCGAAACCGAACTGTCGGTACAGGCGGTTCGCCGGGACGTCGGCGATCAGACTGACATAGGCCGTCTTTGGCAACTGGTTCTCGATATGGTTCGTCAGCGCGGCCATGATCATCTTGCCAAGCCCCCTGCCCTGGTGTTCGGGCATGATCGCGACGTCGGTGACTTGAAAGAAGCAGCCTCCGTCGCCGATGATGCGACCCATGCCAATCACCGCGTCGCCGCTCATCAGGCAGACACCAAAGATCGAGTTGGGCAGCCCCTTTTCGGCCGCCTCTTTCGAAAAGGGGCTGAGGCCCGACAGGTATCGCAGGCGCAGGTAATCGTCGATGCCCGGGACGCGGGGCTCGATGCGGTAATCGTCATGCTGGGTCATGTAATGCCTTTCAATGTACGTCTCCTAAAAAATCTCTCTCGCCACCGTTATCGCGGTGCTGGCGATTGATGGGCCAAGTTATCGCGCTATGAACTGGCCCTAAAAAGATAACAGAACGTCTCTCCAGGCCATGTTTCCTCCAAACCACTCTCTGATCATCCGCAAACGGCTGCGATCACTTCGCCAATAACCGCGGCCGACAATCGCGCTTGAAATGGAACTCGCGGCAAGCCAAAGGTCCCGAAGACCGTGGCGATGGAAGTTTCATCCAGAGCTCTGTCCCTAAGCGGGAAAAAATCCGTGCGCTTAACCATGTTGATTAGCCTTTGATTCATCCTCCCAGAGCAGTTTGCGGCCGGGATGGCTGGGAACCAACCTCAAAGGATCAAAAGCTATGACCTATGCACTCGTGCTTTTCTCGGCGGTAACGGCGATCGTGGTGTCCATTTCGGCGATTGGCACTGCACCGGCGCCGAATAGCAAGTGGCCGGAAATCCATTCGGAAAAGACCTCCAGACTGGCGCCGGTGCACCGGCCCTGAGCCGCCATATTGGATGAATAGCGGATTCGCGAAGCGGCGTCGGTTGCGCCGCTTGCATTGGACAAAGCCACCTCAACAGACGCTGCTCAGGCGGATTACGCCTGCGGCCGCGGCTGCGATACCGCTCAGGCCCTCATCAACGCTAATTTCCACGTCGATATCGGGATACTGCTCCAAAAACAACGTGGACTTCCTGCAGAGCGCACGACGGAAGCGTGGTGGTACCCTCAATAACGCCACGGTGCCGTGCGATCGATCCATTCGCGCGTCCGCGCTTCGGGATCGGCGTTCAAGGTGATGTCGGTGACAACCGCCACGGTGTCAGCGCTCGCGTCGAATACGCCCTGTAGCCTGTCCACATTCAAGCCTCCGATGGCCACCAGCGGCAAGGGTGCGACACGCTTCTTCCAATCCGTGATCCGTTCCAGACCTTGCGGCGGCCATTTCATCTGCTTGAGAATGGTGGGATAGATCGGGCCGAGCGCCACATAGTCAGGTTTCGCAGCCAAAGCCGTTTCGAGCTCCGTCTCGTCATGTGTGGAAAGACCGAATTTCAGGCCGGCTCTGCGAATAGCATCAAGGTCGGCTTCCACCAGATCCTCCTGGCCCAGATGGATGAAATCGCATCCCTCGTCGATCGCCAGTTTCCAGTAGTCGTTGACAACCAGCTGGCAATTCGCCGCTGCGCAAACGGCCTTGGTACGACGGATTTCCTGGCGCAGGATCTCGTCCGGGCGATCCTTCACGCGCAGTTGCACCAGTTTGACGCCCAGCGGCACGAGACGTTCGATCCATTCGGAACTGTCGACGATGAGATAGAAGGGATCGAGCCTCATGCGAAAACGCCCTTTCCGACAACCGGGGTGGACGGTACCGCCATGTCGCGCGGCTCCAGCATGCCGGAAAGATAAGCGAGCCTTCCGGCCTCGATCGCCTTGCCAAACGCCTCGGCCATGGCAGGCGGATCGCCTGCGACGGCGACCGCGGTATTCAGCAGCACCGCGTCGTAGCCGAATTCCATCACCGCTGCCGCATGCGACGGCCTCCCGATCCCCGCATCCACGATCAGCGGGATGTCCGGAAAGGCGCTCCGCATGGCCTTGAGCGCGGAAGGGTTGCGCGGACCGGCCGCAGAACCGATCGGCGCGCACCAGGGCATCAAGACCCGACATCCGACGGAGACCAGTTTTTCACCGACCACCAGATCGTCCGTCGTATAGGGAAATACGCAAAACCCTTCCGAACAAAGAATGCGTGCGGCTTCGACCAGTTCGAACACATCCGGCTGGAGACTGTCGTGATGGCCGATCACCTCGAGCTTGATCCAGTCGGTACCAAATACTTCGCGCGCCATCTTGGCGGTCAGGATCGCCTCCGACGCACTGTGACATCCCGCGGTGTTGGGCAGGACGTGCACCGCGAGCTGGCGGATGAGTTCGAAGAAGGCTCCCCCCGTCTTTCCGCCGGCCGTTTCGCGGCGAAGCGAGACCGTGACAATCTCCGCGCCGGACCGGCTCACCGCCTCGGCAAGGACGGCCGGTGACGGATAACGCGCGGTACCGAGCAGAAGCCGCGAAGACAGTGCAGCATCATAAAGAGAAAGCATGGATCAACCTCCCTGCATCGGGGACAGGATTTCGATACGGTCACCAACGTCCAGCCGGTGAGCGGCTCGGTCCTCGCGATGCACGAGATCTCCGTTGACGGCGGTTGCCAACCAGTCGCCCTCGTATTCCAGAACATGAAGAAGTTCGGCCAGGGTTACGGCCTCGCAGACCTGGGTTTCGCCATTGATGATCAGTTTCATGGGGTTAGCCTTTCAGACGTGAATGTCGCGCGAGGAGAATATCTGCGGCCCGCACAGCCATGGCGGGGGCCAACAGGAAGCCATGCCGATGCATGCCGGCGATGGCGAGCCCCTCCTCCGTTTCGATTACTTGCGGAATGTTGTTGGCAAACGCCGGACGTATGCCAGTCCCGGTCTCGACAACGCGTGCCTCGCCAAACGCCGGATGCAGCGTATAGGCCGCGTTCAGGAATTCCATGAGCGAACGCGCGGCAATCGGTCCGTCATCTTCGGCCTCGATCATCGTCGCCCCGACCATGAAACGGTGATCGTCGCGGGGCACGATATAGATCGGATGGCGTGGATGCAGCATCCTGATCGGCCTGGAAAGCGTCACATCCGCAGTTTCCAGATAGAGCATTTCGCCTCGCACGCCGCGCATGCCGGAAAGTCGCGGTATCGCCGCTGGCCCGGTGCAGTCGAGCACGCCGGCAAATCGCCGGTCTTGCGGCTCGTGTCCGCCGAAATGGAAGACGACGCCACGCTCGCGGAGCCTGCCGGCTAGTCTGGCCAGTGCGCGGCGTGGATCGAGATGCGCTTCCTGCTGGAAGAAAAGAGCCTTTTCGAAGCGGCCGGCAAGTGCAGGTTCGAGGTCGGTCACACCCTTGCGATCGATCCAGACATGACCGGTCGTGCGCGCCGCAAACCGGACGAGATCCGGAAGGTCACGCGGCTGCGCCACGACCAGAGTACCGCGGCGACGAACCTCGCCGGGCACGGCCTCCTCCCACCATCCGGCCGCGCCCAGGCCCAATGTCAGGACAATCTCTTCGGCCGCCTCCCGTTCGCAATAGGGTGCGAGCATTCCTCCAGCAAAATGCGAGGCGCCAAGTCCCGCCGCGCCGGCTTTTTCGATCACCTCGACCGAAAAGCCCCGCCTGACGAGCTCATGGGCCATCGCGAGGCCGGCAACGCCGGCCCCTTTGACGAGAAAGGTAGACATTATGCGTTACCCGGAAGGTCTGCGACCGGCATGTAAAGATCGCCGCCATCGCGGTATTTGGCGGCCATGGCTTGCAACCCCTCCCTCTGCGCTTCGGCGCGGATATCGTGCGAAATCCGCATCGAGCAGAATTTCGGGCCGCACATGGAGCAGAAATGCGCCACCTTATGCGCCTCCTTCGGCAGCGTTTCGTCGTGGAAGGAACGGGCGGTTTCCGGATCGAGCGAGAGGTTGAACTGGTCCTCCCATCGGAACTCGAAACGGGCGCGCGACAACGCATCGTCGCGCACCCGCGCCGCCGGATGGCCCTTGGCGAGATCGGCGGCATGTGCCGCGATCTTATAGGTGATGACGCCCACCTTGACGTCGTTGCGGTCCGGCAGGCCGAGATGTTCCTTGGGCGTCACGTAGCAGAGCATGGCGGTGCCGAACCAGCCGATCATCGCAGCCCCGATGCCGGATGTGATGTGGTCATAGCCCGGCGCGATATCGGTGGTTAGCGGTCCGAGCGTATAAAAAGGCGCCTCGCCGCAAACCGCGAGCTGCTTGTCCATGTTTTCCTTGATCTTGTGCATCGGCACATGGCCGGGACCTTCGATCATCACCTGGCAATCCTTCGCCCAGGCGATTTTCGTTAACTCGCCGAGCGTTTCCAGTTCTGCGAACTGCGCCGCATCGTTGGCATCAGCGATCGATCCCGGGCGCAGGCCATCACCGAGCGAGAAGGAAACGTCGTAAGCGCGGCAAATGTCGCAGATCTCCTCGAAATGCTCGTAGAGAAAACTCTCCCTGTGGTGGTGCAGACACCACTTGGCCATGATCGAGCCGCCGCGGGAAACGATGCCGGTGACGCGATTGACGGTCAGCGGAATATAGGCGAGCCGCACGCCGGCATGGATGGTGAAATAGTCGACGCCCTGCTCGGCCTGTTCGATCAGCGTATCGCGATAGACCTCCCAGGTGAGGTCCTCGGCAACGCCGTTCACCTTTTCGAGTGCCTGGTAGAGCGGCACGGTACCGATCGGCACCGGCGAATTGCGGATGATCCATTCGCGGATATTGTGGATGTTTCGGCCGGTCGACAGGTCCATGACGGTGTCGGCACCCCAGCGGATCGCCCAGACCATCTTCTCCACTTCTTCCGCCATGGACGAGGTAACAGCCGAATTGCCGATATTGGCATTGATCTTTACCAGGAAGTTCCGGCCGATGATCATCGGTTCGGATTCTGGATGGTTGATATTGGCGGGAATGATCGCTCGGCCTTCCGCGACTTCCCGACGGACGAAATCCGGTGTCACGAAATCCGGGATATGGGCGCCAAAACTTTCGCCGTCGCGGATGAGAGCTTCCTTGGCCGCCTGTCGTCCGAGGTTTTCGCGAATGGCGATGAATTCCATTTCCGGCGTGACGATGCCGGCCCGCGCATAAGCGAGCTGGGTAACGGCCCTCCCCGCCTTCGCCTTGAAAGGCTGGCTGCGAACGGGGAATTCCGGCGTCAGCCTGTCGCCTGAAACAAAGCCGTTATCCTCCGGCCTGACGATGCGGCCCCCGTAGGATTCAACATCACCGCGAGCAAGAACCCAGCTTTCGCGCAGGCGTGGCAGGCCTGCATCAATGCGGATTTCGGCACTTTCTGCGGTGTAGGGACCCGAAGAATCGTAGACAGTGACTGGCGGTTCGCCAGAGGTCGGATGCAGTGCGATCTGACGCATCGGTACGCGGATATCCGGATGAATGGTGCCTGCTTTCAGGACTTTCGCGGAGGCGGGAAGCGGACCTGTGGTGACGACCGGAGTGAGTTTGGTGGCTGCAATATTCATGGTTCGAGGCTCCAAGTTTTGACGTTTGGAGACCCAGTTCCAGTGTTGGAATGATGAAAAAACGCCGTGGATTCCGAAGGACGGATACCCGCCCTCGCTGCCGCAGCGCCCGCACCGTCCCTACGCCAGTATGAACTGGATCAGGTTCAACGGGTCACTGCGCCTCGGGCGGCCAAAGCCGATCCGACCAGCGGTATCTCAGCCCCTTGGCGGGACCCCCCTGGTGAATAGGGCTAAGCTATTGTGAGAAATGCCGCTCCGTCAACCCTTAGGGCACCATCCAGAACCCATATCCCGACCGCTTGAGTTCTGTTCATCGCGCCGCTGGGCTGACTGGCTTCATGGAGTTTAGCGAATGTGGCATGCTCAGCGCCGGCCCAATTCCCCGCCAGAACCTCCAGGAACGCAAAGCAATCGCCAACGGCTTGGTGCCCATCCGCTGTCACCCGACCACCCCTAGCGGCACCACTTTCGCCGGCGACAATAGAATGCCCTCGAAAGGCCAACTTGCGCATGGCGTCCCTCGCCAAAGCTACGCAAACCAGACTGTTTTTCATTGCCCATCCTGTCAATGATCGGGAAAAGGGCAATAAGATCAATAATTAGACGGTATGATCAGTTTTTAATCACAAATCAAAAAGCTCATCATTTTGGCAGAATCTGCGGTTTATTTGGCCGAATATGAAACATCAGGTCTCTTGCCTCGTGACGGTATTGCAAGTGTAATTCTCCTCGTCTGATCGGCGCTTCCGGCGTAATCAGACCAGCAAACAGCAGCGGAGCCGCCTTTTCAGCCCGGTCATTTGGCCGAGACGGCGGAGGCGTGCTCGGACGGCAAGGGGATGAGGCATGACAAAGCTTGCGACGACAATTCTGACCGGGTTTCTCGGGACCGGCAAGACCACGCTTCTCAATCACCTGCTCACCTCAATCGAAAACGAGAGCGTAGCGGTGATCGTCAACGAATTTGGGGAGGTCGGCATCGATGGAAAGCTCGTGGTGCCGACGGCGGACGAGGTCATCGAGCTGAACAATGGCTGCATCTGCTGCACTGTCAGGGGCGATCTCATCGCCGCGATCGGCGAACTGCTGCGCTCCGGACGGCCAATCGACCGCATCATCATCGAGACTTCGGGTCTTGCCGATCCGGCGCCGGTCATCCAGTCCTTCCTGCTCGACGAAACGCTCGCCAGGCGGCTGCAGCTTGATGCGATCGTGACCGTCGTCGATGCCCGCCATATGAAGCAACAGCTCTCTCAGGACGAGGCGAGGGAGCAGATCAGCTTTGCCGACGTGCTGCTGCTCAACAAGATCGACCTGGAGAGCGCCGAGGACCTTGCCGCCACCGAGCAGCAATTGCGCGGGATCAATCCGCTTGCCCGGATCATCCGGACGAGGGATTGCAAGGTCGAGCTCTCCGCGGTGCTCGACGTCGGCGCCTTCGACCTCAAGAACATCCTGTCTATCGACCCCGATATTCTCAAGGACCATGAACACGAGCACGACCAGAGCATCGGTTGCGTGGCGATCCAGGACTTCGGCCCGCTCGATCCAGCGGCGCTGAACGTCTGGCTCAATCGCCTGGCTCAGGAGATCGGCACGGACCTCTTCCGCATGAAGGGCGTGCTGAATCTCCACGGCGAGCAGCGCCGCTATGTCTTTCACGGCGTGCACATGACGCTTGAAGGACGCCCCGGAAAGGCCTGGGGGCCTTCGGAAAAGCGGCTCAACGAAATCGTCTTCATCGGCAGGAATCTCGACGACGCGATGCTTCGAGACGGCTTCATGAGCTGCCTCAGCCAGCAGCGCGCGCTGGCATCCTGATCCGCATCCGCCCAACCCCTCAACAAGGAGACAGACCCATGCCCCCGCTCGTTGCCGCAATGATCAGCCTCGGTGTGCTCGGCGCCATCGACACCTATATCACCGCGACGATATTTCCCGTTCCCGTGTGGGTCACCTTCATCGCCTGGGCGTCGTTCTTCGCCTGCGGCGGCGGAAACCAGGGGCTGGTCAAATCGATCGTTTCCAACTGGACCGGCATCGGCATCGCCTCGATCACGCTGCTGATCATCCAGTATGGCCCGGCCCACCCGATCTTTGCGGCGATCCTGGTCGGCGCCGGCACCTCAGCAATGATCCTGGCCTCGGCCATCCCGATCTTGAACTTTCCGCCGGCGATCGTCTTCGGCTTCGCCTCTCTCGTCGGCACCAGCGCGGCGACGGACACGACGATCGTCACCTCAGGTCTCAATCATCCGACCCTCGTCGCCATGGCCGCGATGCTGCTCGGCGGCGTCTTCGGCCTGCTCTCGGAAATCGGAACCCAGCTTCTGGCCGGCAAAAAATCCGCGACCGCCTGAGCGTCATCGTCACCATTCACCATAAAGGAAGATCCCATGAAACTTCAGCATTATCTTGGCGGCCTTGAGGGGCTGGGGCCCGTGAGCACCGAAACGCGCGTTTTCGTCGAAGTCTGGGAAACCAGGATCTTCGGCATCCATACGGCGATGATGGCGCTGTCGCCGCAGCTTCCGCTTCCCGAGACGCCATCGACGTTCAAGACCATCTGGACCTGGGCGGACCTCAGGAAAGGGGCGGAGTCCCTCAATCCGTTCGATTATTTCAGGTTTCGCTATTACGAGAAGTGGCTCGGCGGAATATCGGGATACTTCATCGACAACGGCTATATCACGGCAGAAGAGCTCGATGCGCTGACGGAGGAATATTACAACGAGCCGTCGAAGCCGCTGCACGAGGCCGGCGATGAGGCGATCGACCGGCGCGTCGTGCAATATCTAGTCGAAGGCGACAGCCCCAAGCGCGACGTCGGCGTGACCTTCGAATTCAAGGTCGGCGATACGGTGGCGATCCGCGATGTGCCGACCGTCGAGCATACGAGGCTGCCCGGTTTCCTCCGCAACAAGTTCGGAACGATCGAGACCGCCTATGACGGGGCTTACACCTATCTCTGCGATACCGGCCCCGACGGCGTCGGCGCGGCGATGCCGGTCTACTGCGTTCGCTTCGAACCGAGTGACCTCTGGCCCGATAATGCCGAGAAGAATTTCAGCCTCTATGCCGATCTCTACGCCCACTATGTCGAGGCACCGGAAGCCGGCGAAGCCTCCAAGGCCGCCTGAGACGCACACCACCCGCCGCCATTCCAGTCAAGGAGCCACAACAATGATGGACCGTTTTCACTATCGCCAGGACCGGGAAGCCTACAGCGCCGCCCGCGTCAAAGCCCTGGAAGCCCTGCTGATCAAAAAGGGCGTGATCACCGACAAAACCGTCGATACAGTCCTCGATTTCTTCGAGACAAAGATGGGGCCGTTCAACGGCGCCAAGATCGTCGCGCGCGCCTGGGTCGACCCGGCGTTCAAGGACAGGCTCGTCGCCGACACGCCGAAGGCCATCGCCGAACTTCAGTTGCCCGAGGGCATGGCGGGCGCCGAGGGCGAACACATGCGCGCGGTGGCCAACGCCCCCCATGTCCATAACCTCATCATCTGCACGCTTTGCTCCTGCTATCCGTGGCCGGTGCTCGGCCTGCCGCCCTACTGGTACAAGGACCCGACCTTCCGCAGCCGTGCCGCCCGCGAGCCGCGCGCCGTACTGACGGAGTTCGGGCTGGCGGTTCCCGATGCGGTCGAGATCAAGGTCTGGGATTCCAGCGCCCAGATCCGCTGGTTCGTCGTGCCGGAACGCCCGGCCGGCACGGACGGGCTTTCCGAAGCGGAACTCGAGGCCCTGGTCACGCCCGAAGCGATGATGGGTGTCGCCGTCGCCAGGGCAGCGTGAGGAGGGGACATGCTGACGCAATTCGAGCATTTCGCCGTCACCGAGATGATGGGCAGCACCGACAACCCGCCGCGGGCGAACGGCTCGCTCTGCTTCGGCAGCGAGTGGGAGCGAAAGGCCTTCGGCATGGCGCTTGCGCTCGCCAAGGACGGCTTCTTCGAATGGGACGACTTCCGCGACGAGCTGATCAGCACGATCAGCGCCTGGGAAGCGGCCCATCCACTCGATCGATCCTCCTGGAATTATTATGACCAGTTCCTGGCCGCCCTCGAAAAGGCCGTAGTGAAATCCGGCGTCATCGACGCAGACGAGATCAAGGCCGCCTTCGCGGCCTGATCACCATAGAGCGCCGCGCGTCCCGCAGGACGCGCCAAGGACGTTCTATCACTTTGAATTGGCGCATGATCCTTTCCGAAATCGATTCCGATTTTCGGGGTTATGCGCTGGCCCTTCAGTCAACATGTTATCGGCGCCAAAGGCGCCATGTCGAAAGGTTTTCCGATGTCCACGCCCTATATCGTCTCATCCTCGGCACCTGTTGCCACCGCTTCCGCCACGAGGATGCTTCAGTCGGCGATTGCCGCCTGCCTTGGCCTCATGATCGTCGGCTTTGTCGGCTTCTCGCATATCGAAATCGTCCACAATGCTGCGCATGACACGCGCCACGCCAACGCGTTTCCGTGCCACTGAGAGGAGAATGACAATGTCGCTGTTTCGCTCGATCGTCTTCACCGCGGTGCTCGTCGGCAGTATCGTCGGAACCGCTGTCACGGCCGTCCAGTTCTTCTGCACGAGCCAGCTCATCGCCAAGGCTGAAGTCTACGAGAAAGCGGGTGAGGCACTGCCGGCGGCAGGCGCCGCAGCCGCTATTCCCGCGGGACACGATCATGCGGCGATGGCCGCTCATGACCATGAAGAGGGAGGTTGGGAGCCGGCCGACGGCGTCGAGCGGACGGCCTTCACGCTGGCCGCCAACATTCTCACTGCCATCGGCTATGCGCTGGCGCTGACCGGGCTGATCTCGATGCGCGGCAAGGCGCTCGGCTGGCGCGAAGGGCTGATGTGGGGGCTGGCGGGTTTTGCCTGCGTGATGATCGCGCCGTTGCTGGGATTGCCGCCCGAACTGCCGGGCACGCCATCCGCGCCGCTTGCCGACCGGCAGGT